>JAYWHL010000231.1:0-3587 GCA_043777715.1 Cytophagaceae bacterium
TTTCCTTGCATTAATTGCTCGTCTAGGCTGTTGCGGTAAGCCTCAAAGGGCTTTACGTCGCTTTCTGTCATGTACCATTTGTTGGCATCGAGGTCTTTGATGTAGGCATCTAAAACCTTCGACGATAGCTCGTCGTTGAGGGATACTTTGTTATAATGATATTGTGTAAGTATTTGAGAAATAAGTACTTCTACTTTTTCTTGTGTAACAGTTGGCTGTAAATCGCCTGGGCCAAAGGTTTTTTTAGGTACAATACCATTCGAGCATCCTTTGATTTGAAAGCCAAACAAAAAAATGACGGGTAGGAGGGCAAAAAGGTGTTTTTTCATGGTAATAAATCTAAATTGAATGATTAATGAATTTGGCTTTGGGTATTGATTTATGGTTTTTTACTTTTCGATACCTATCAATTCTATATCAAAAATAAGGGCAGAGTAGGGCGGGATTTTTGGCCCACTGCCCGACTCGCCGTATGCAATAGTATAAGGCAAGAAAAATTTCCATTTTGAACCAACGGGCATCAACGGAATACCCTCTATCCAACCCTGAATAAGGCCACTCAACTGAAAACTTATCGGCTCGCCTCTATCCACCGAACTGTCAAACACTTGGCCGTCTATGGTAGTACCGTGATAATGTACCTTTACTTTGTCGGTTGCCAAGGGTTTGGGGCCATCTCCCATTTTGATTACTGAATATTGCAAACCACTTGCCGTAGTGCTTACGCCAGGTTTTGTTTTGTTTTCGGCCAAAAACTTAGCCCCAGCCGCTTTATTACCCTCATATTTTTTTGATTGCATTTGCTGAAAATACGTCTGGATAACATTATTACACTTTTGGGCGTCTATCACAGGAGGCTGGTTTTTCATGGCATCTTCTAGTCCTTTTATAAAATTAGACATATTGATATTATCAAGCCCTTGATTTTTAAAGTTCATGCCTATATTGATACCAATGGCATAACTTACCGAATCAATGGCACTATTAAAACCCGTGCCATTGTTCATGGCAGGTGTTACCTTTGTGCGAGCAACCGCCGCAGGGCGTGTGGTAGGGGCTTTGGGCTTGGTAGTAGGTTTGTTTTGGGCTTGGCCAGCAAAGCTCGTAGCCAATAATGTTGCGAATAATAATACTTTTTTCAAGAGTTGTAATGTTTAATTATCCTAGATTTTGAGGATATTTGGGGGTTAATTTTAATACAATTACGAAAATAAGAAATTTCTTGTAGGTTTTCAATTTAAAAACTCGTAACAATATAAATGATATTCATAAAATGTAGATTCGGCTGATTGATTAACCATTCTGAAACGCCAAAGTTCAAAAAAAAGTACCTGTATTGATGTTAATTAAGGTTAAAATTCTACAAGTTACTTTACCATTTACGATAAACCATTCCAAAACGCTGCGGCTTCGTTCCGTTATCACTTTTTGTATTCATCATGCTTTCAAAATTTATCAAAAATACTCCCAATTCAGTTTGGCTTTTGCTTCTAGGCTTTGGCTTTTATATTCCGTTTTTGGGGCAAGTGCATTTGTTCGACTGGGACGAAATTAATTTTGCCGAATCGGCCAGAGAAATGCTCCTCACGGGCGACTACCTAACCGTTCAGATAGATTTTAAACCCTTTTGGGAAAAACCGCCCCTTTTCTTTTGGCTTCAAGTTTTGTGCATGAAAGCCTTTGGTATTAGCGAATTTTCGGCTCGATTGCCCAACGCTGTCATAGGCATCGTTACGCTACAAGTGTTGTATCAAGTAGGCAAAAAACTACATGATAAAGCCTTTGGATTTTTGTGGGCCATTGCCTTTTGGGGTTCACTGGCACCGCATCTTTATTTCAAAACGGGAATCATAGACCCTACCTTCAACCTTTTTATATTTTTGAGTATTTATTTTTTCTCAAAGTTTCTTAGCCCAAAACTCCAAAATATTCCTTGGTCGGCTCTGTTAGCGGGGGTGTTTATGGGTTTGGCCATTCTTACCAAAGGCCCCGTGGCTTTATTGATTGGGACTTTGAGTTTTGGGGTTTTCATCTTGGTTCATTTACGTACGGAATCTTTGCCAAATGGGTTTTTAAGATATGTTATATTTTTTATAATCAGTACCTTTTTGGTGGCTTCTATATGGTTTGGTTTAGAATTTGCAAGGCACGGAAAATGGTTTTTTGAACAGTTTTTAGCCTATCAAATTCGCCTGTTTAGTATTCCAGACGCTGGCCACGAGCAACCTTTTTATTACCATTTCATCGTTTTATTGATAGGTTGCTTTCCAGCTTCGGTATTTGCAGTGAAGGGCATTTTCAATAAAAATTTCAAAACCTCCAAACCCTTCGTTTTACTGATGCAATGTTTGTTTTGGGTGGTACTTATTTTGTTTAGTATTGTACGTACCAAAATTGTTCATTATAGCTCAATGGCTTGGTTTCCTGTTACTTACCTTGCCGTTTATGCCCATCGTCAGTACTTGGACGAGGCTTTGGCTTGGTCAAAATCTCTGAAAGTGGCTTTGTTAATTATTGGTATTCTGATTGGTGTTTTGCTCATGGCCATTCCACTTATCGGTATGAATTCCTTTGAAATTATGCCCTATATCCACGACGATTTTGTACTAGGTAACCTACAAACACCCATGTCGTGGGCAGGTTGGGAATGGGCCATTGGCTTGTGTTTTATCATCGCCCTTTGTGTGTTTGTATATCGGCAGTTTGCACTTGGTTTATACGCCACCATGGCCATTACATTGTGGCTATATGTGGGGTTTGTTGTGCCACGAATAGAACCCTATATTCAAGGGGCGGCCATAGATTTTTACAAATCTTTTGAAGACCAAGACGTCTATATCAATACCCTAGGCTTTAAAAGCTATGCCCATCTTTATTATTTTGGTAAACAAATACCCAAAAATCAAAAAAGTTATGACGAAAATTGGTTGCTAAACGGTAAGGTTGATAAACCAACTTATTTTGTTACCAAAAACACAGAAGCCGCCCAGTACATGACTAATCCTAATTTAAGTTTGATAAAAGAAGAAAACGGATTTGTATTTTTTCGTAGAAAACCACGCTTTTGAGTTCAGAGAACAACACTTGTTTGGTATCATGGGTCAAAAAACTTAATTTTGTATTTTAACCAAACGAATATCATTAATATTATATGAATTATTCTTTATCACAAATTCCAGAACGTACGCTTAAACCTCGCCAGGAGGGTCTAACCATGGCCATGGACAAAGGTTTGAGTATCCGTGAAACAGAAGATTTTCTGTCGGTAGCCGCCGACCACGTGGATATTGTAAAATTAGGTTGGGCTACGAGTTATGTAACTCCCCGCCTCAAAGAAAAACTAGCCGTTTATAAAAACGCAGGAATGCCTGTATATCTAGGAGGAACGCTCTTTGAAGCCTTTGTGGTGCGTAATCAATTCGATGATTATCGCAGGCTTCTTGACGAATTTGGCCTAATCCATGCCGAGGTTTCTGATGGTTCTATCGAAATGAATCACGATGAAAAATGTGAGTATATCCGTACGCTTGCTACACAAGTTACGGTATTGTCGGAGGTTGGTTCAAAAGACGAAGCCAAGATAATCC
>JAYWHL010000232.1:0-3586 GCA_043777715.1 Cytophagaceae bacterium
CTTCCAAAGCGTTCAAAATCTCCAATACTTAAATAACTACTTGAAAAATAAGTACTTAGCATGAAAATAATCACTTACAACGTAAACGGAATCAGGGCGGCCATTACCAAGGGTTTTGTGGAATGGTTAAAAGCCAGCCAAGCCGACATGGTTTGTTTGCAGGAAGTAAAAGCCCAAATTACCGACATAGACCCTGCCGTTTTCGAGGAATTGGGCTACCAACTTTACTGGTATTCGGCTCAAAAAAAAGGATATAGCGGTGTGGCCATTTTAACAAAACACAAGCCTATTCATGTAGAATATGGCTGTGGAATGGCCGATTATGATTTTGAAGGGCGGGTCATTCGTTGCGATTTTGAAACTTTCTCGCTCATGAGCGTATATATGCCGTCGGGGAGTAGTGGCGATGACCGTCAGGGCTTTAAAATGAAATTTTTGGCCGATTTCGAGCCTTACCTAAGCAATCTTATTAAAAGTGTTCCAAATCTTATCATCTCGGGCGACTATAATATTTGTCATCAGGCCATTGATATTCATAACCCAAAGGCAAACGCCAACAGTTCGGGGTTTTTGCCAGAAGAAAGGGCTTGGTTGGGTGGCTTATTGAATACTGATTTTATAGATACTTTTAGGTTTTTTAATCCCGAACCTCATCAATACACTTGGTGGAGTTTTAGGGCTGGGGCAAGACAAAAAAACTTAGGCTGGCGAATCGACCATCATTTGGCAACAAAATCTTTGGAGAGCCGCCTAAGCCGAGCCATGATTTTGCCCGAAGCCAAACACTCCGACCATTGCCCCGTGGTGTTGGTTATTGATGAAAATTAAAGAAGGGAATTGTTATTGATGATTCGTAGAAGGGCTATTCTCTTGAGATAACAAGCCAATAGCCGATTATCGACAGCTACTCGTAACTATCTGATTTTTAGATTTTTATCATTTTTAAGGAATTGGCAAAACCTTACTTTCTTTAAAGGTAGATAAGATAACCATGGTTTGGGTGTTGGCCACTTGCTCTATTTCGTTCACTTTTTCAAGCATTAATTGCTGATATGAACTGATGTCTTTGGCAATAATTTTTAGTAAAAAATCGCAAGAACCCGTTACGTGGTGGCATTCTATTACCTCTGGAATGCCGTGAATCTGCTCTACAAAAGCATTGGTTACTTGTTTTTTATGCCCAATCAAAGAAATCATCACGAAGGTTGTAACGCCCAAACCTACTTTTTCACGGTTTACTTGGGCGTGATAACTTTGGATTATTCCCGTGGTTTCTAATTTTTTTACACGCTCTAAAGTGGGGGCTGGCGACAAACCTATTTCTTTTGAAAGCTGGGCATTGGTTATTTTCGCATTGGTTTGTAAAATCTCTAAGACCTTGTGGTCGATACTATCAAGTTTCATAGGTAGTTGCAAACTGAAGCACTTAGGCTAAGATAATGTTGGTCTGATTGTTATAATTTGAACCAAAATTATTACCGAAAGGCTGATTTTAGGAAAAAATTTTATTTGGCTCAAAGGTATAAACTTTCTTGTATTGTTTATATATCTTTCGTCAAAATTATCTTTTGTAAAATTTAATTTGCCAAAACCTATTATTTAGCATATAATTATTTGGTAAAATAGCCTATCCAAAGATAATCTATTTTACTTCCGTTTGCTGATTTTGTTAGACGTAATCGTCCGCTGGAGGCTACACCTAAAACGGGCGTCATCAACCATACTTTTGACTTTATGCTTCGTGCCTCGGCCTTTCATGCGTTCTCGCCACATCTTAAAAGACGATTCTTTCATTTGGTTACGCATCAGGGCTATAACCTCTTTTTCTTTCAGGCCAAACTGAACCTCAATGGCCTCGAAGGGCGTACGGTCTTCCCAAGCCATTTGTATTACTCGGTCAATGTCTGCGGGGGCTAGTGTCATGGTTGTTTTGATTTTTATTCGCTTGTCTTCTAAAAACCTTCAAAAATCAAGAATGGTTTTATTTTTGGGCTGATAAAATAATATACGGCGACAAAAAGCGGGTTTCTATCTTGGTAATTTTCGAAACGATTTTAAGCGGTAACCAAAGTATTTTCTTTAATAATTTTCCTAAAAATGGGCGTTGGGCTTCGTTTTCAAACCAAAGCATAAAACCGCCATGATAATACGTTTTTATGTTTTTGAGACCTAAATTTTGAGCAATATTGGCCAACAGTTCCAAATCCATACAATTAATATTGTGTTTGGCGTAGTTTTCGGGGTCGAACTGTTTCTGAAACCAACCATTCAGTCCCCTAAAATTGGGCAATGTTATCAATAATGCTCCGTCCGTGGCCAATTGTTCAGTATGTTTTTTGATGATTTCAGTCGTATTTTCAAAATGCTCAATCAAACCATTAGATACTACTATGTCATACAATTTAACTGGAGTATAATCAAACAAATCAGCTTCTATCACGCCTATTTTGTTGATTTCAAGTCCGTTGGCTTGCTCTAGGGCATTGAGTATGGGTTTGTGTACCACATAATCCAAAAGGGTGCTTTCTAAACCAAGGTGCTTGGTGGCCCAAACCGAAAAATAGCCTGGGAAGCCCCCAATTTCAAGTAAATTTTGAGCCGTGTTTTGCTGTGCAATTTGGGCGATTAAAGCCACAAAGGGATATTGATTTGATACCTCAAAAACAAGACCTGTTTTTGATTGCCAGTAATCTAGCCAAAATTGGCGGGTAGTGAGTTCGTTGTTCATTACTTCTTAAATCAATATGCCGAATGCTTGCTGGCATTCGGCATATTGGTCAATTATTTTTGTGTCGTATTTTCTTGATTTAGACTCGCTGCTTCAAAAATTTTGTTATTTCCTAAATGCCAATTAAGTAAAAGGATAAAATTAAACTATGTTTGGAATAAGTGTAATGAATTGATAATCAGACAAAAAACTCCTGTCTCCTCAATACTGTCTCCCCACTTGGCTATCAATGAATAGGTTCTTCTTGGTTTTCTAGGTTAAACAATTCGTTGAGTACATCAATTAGCGTTTCGGCTTCGGCCTCGCCCCGTTTGCAGGCGGCTTTGAGTTGCAAAACGGGTAATTTCAATATTTTTTGAATAATCCCTTGGGTTATTTTATCTACTTTTTCTGCTTCGTTTTCGTTTAGGTTTTTCAAATACCTCGCCAATTCTTCTTTTCTGATTTGTTCAAGTGCATTTTTGAGTTTATGAATCGTTGGCGACACCACCATCTCTTTCGACCAATCTTCAAAACCTAACAAAGCATCGGCTATAATTTGCTTTACGGCTGGTATGGCCGCTAGGCGTTTTTGAAGGGCCTCATCGGCACGGCTTCTTAGGTTATCAATGTTGTAAACCAACACCCCAGGCACTTGTTCTACGTCGCTGGCCACGCTTCTTGGCACTGACAAATCTATCAAATATTTAAAGGACAATAAGCCACCTTTTAATAGTAATTGCTTGTTAATCAATGGATTGTTCATCACCACCGACGACACCACAACGTCGGCCTTGGTTATTTCTTGGATAATATTATCAAAACTAGCTATTTGAACTTGGCTACCCAAAGCCAGCGTTTGTGCTTTGGCCATGGTGC
>JAYWHL010000233.1:0-3574 GCA_043777715.1 Cytophagaceae bacterium
AAAATGGTAATGAACGAACTCGGAATAGACTATGCCACTGCCGAACATCTTTTGCAAACCCACGGCTCGGTAAGAAAGGCGGTTGATAGCCAAAAATCCAAAGAATAAACCCATGCTAAAGGCTTGGTTGTGAGGTAAATAGATTACTGTTTAAAATTTTATTATTCAAAAAATTGACACTTAAAATGCTGATTGCTAGTATATTAATCTGAATTTACAGAAATTCTATCTCCTAACATTTCTTAAAAATACCCTAGATATAAAAGAAATTAATACTTTTGTTATAAATCTACCCAATAACCAAATTTTTCAGACTGACTATGAACAAAAAAATCGCTTCTGTATTCGTTTTCACGCTATTAATGAGTGTTTCGGCCTTTGCTCAAAAAACCGCCCCTGCCGATATTGAGCCACTCCTCAAAAAACACATTTGTTTGGTTTGCCACAAAATAGACGCTCGCTTGGTAGGCCCTGCCTATGAAGAAGTAGCCAAGAAGAAATATACCGCCGAAGAAATAGTGGAGTTAATTTATAACCCAAAGCCAGAACATTGGGCGGGGTATCCAGCAATGGCAGCTATGAAACAAGTGCCTAAGGACGACGCCCTGAAAATTGCCAAGTGGATAAACACACTGGCAGGAAGCCCCAAGAAATCATCAAGCAAGAAGAAGAAAGCCTAATCAATTTTTGGATTTTTCTGAATGAAGCTGTTTAAACTTTTAATTTTAAGGCTAAAATGAGTTATTTTTTGTTCATACGCAGATTTTTTCGAGTGCGTAGCATCGCTACGGACGACAAAGAATCTAAAGTATGGACGAAAAAGAACCATTTTTGACCAAAAGAAATAAGTTTAAAGGGCTTCAATGTCAAAAACCCGCAATGCAGTTGGCATTACGGGTTTTTTGGTAAGATAATCTATTATTTTTTCCAAAATCCTTTGGCTATTAGATAGGGCAGCAGAATGTAAAGCACTACGCCCTTGATAAGAAAAAAGAAAAACCCCGCCCAACCGAGGCGTTTGAGCCATGCTATTATTTTAGAGAATCTGTTCATAATCTTATCAGTAAATTGAGAACCCAAAAGTACTGATTCTTTTTTGAAATTGATAAAACTCAAAAAAGAAGACTAATTTATATTTGAGTGCGAATAATGGGTTGAAATTACATTTTTAGCCTCAGAGAGGCGTAATTTTGGTAAAAAATGATGCCTATAATGTTCCAAAGCCCCATCGGGGCGGCATTTAATCCAAAATGCCGCCCCGATGGGGCTTTGGAAGTACAATCTTTGGTATTTTTCTACCAAAATAACAGCCCTACGGGCTTTTCAACCCCGAATTTGCATTTTGAGTGAAACTACGGGGTTTGGTTGCCCCAAAAATAGACCCGATTTTCTTACTTTAAATTCTCCGACAAGTTCTAAAACCCTAAGCGATGACTTTTGCCCGTTTACTTAACAATTCAGATTTGGTAGAGCATTTTTTAGAAGAAGTGCTGGGCTATGACGTGGCCAAAAAGCCAATGATTGTGGGCAAGATTGTGAGTGCCGAAATGAGTTTGAAAGATTATAACCTCAACGATTCTACCTTGCTCAAAACCAGTTATAGGATAAACCCCTTTAAAAGCGAAAACGAACGCTGGAAGCTACGGCTTAAAATTATAGAAGAACTTACCCAACGAAAACGCTTGGACAATGACGACAAAATAAAACTAGGTAGTGGCGGTGCTTTGCCTAAAACCGCTCTCAAATATCAAAAAAAGGCATACATCGTTACGGGTTTGCCAGCATCGGGGAAGTCGAATGTGGCCAATTTTACGGCCGATTACTATGGAGCAGTTTTGGTGGATTCGGACTATGCCAAACGTAAATTGCCCGAATATGAATTGTATTCGCACATTGGTGCCCCGCTGATGCACGAAGAGTCTAACGCCATTGTTTTGGGCGACAAACGTGCTGTAAAAGAGGGCTTTGAGCCATTGATAGAATGGTGTATTGGCAAGGGCTTAAATATGGTTATTCCTAAAATTGGCCATAGCCTGAGGAGCATCGTTAAGTTTGCAGAATGGCTGAATAGCCAAGGTTATGAGGTGCATCTGACCCTTGTGAGCCTAGACCGCCGCAAGGCTACGGTTAGGGCCTTACAGCGTTTTGCTCGTACGGGGAGGTATGTGCCACTGGCCCTGATTTTTGATGGTTATGCCAACGAGCCTACCCTAAGTTTTTATAGAATAAAAGACCGCCACGCCGCCGTTTTTAAGAGTATCGGCAAAATATCTAGTGATGTGGGCTATGGCAAACCAATGGTTTTTGTGGAAGGCCCGACCGAAAATCCAGCCAATTTGTTCAGAGGAGACCTAGCCAAATAAGAAGCATAACCTTAACTTTGATAACGACATTGCTATTTTGTTTTCAATTATGCGTGGCACGCCTTGTTATCATAATAGAATAGGCGTGCCACGCACACCGTACGATTTATCAATGTCGTTATCTAACTCATAAAAAAAACCGATAGTTTTGTGGACTATCGATTTTTTATGAGATAAGTGGTTCAGACAAAATAATCTCTGTTGCATTTTTTATAAATGCCTGATAATGTGCAGCTTGTAAGTTCTTCCTGCTGGGGAGGATTAGGAGGGGCTACTCAAAGACTAGGTCAATTCTTTAAAAATTTCTTCGTAACCATCTCGTTTTCGCTTTGTACTTTTACCACATACATTCCGCTAGTCAAAGCCTTGGTATTAAATTTGGTACGGTGTTGGCTTTTTCGGTCGGTTAGGTCTTGTCGATAAATTGTTCGGCCTGTAATGTCCAAAATATCTATCTGCAAACTAGAGGCATCAGCTAGATTAATATCAACACTTAGTTCTTCGTCTGTTGGTACGGGGTATGAACTTAGCTGAATAAAATCCGAAGTTTCCGAACCAATTTTAGACGACGACCGCACCTGTACGAATATTTGTGCCGATGCCGAACACGTACCATCAGACACCGTTACGTTATAAAATCCAGCATTGACCAACGAAGCATTGGGAATACTTGGGTACCGTAAAGTAGAGGTAAACGATGGTGCTGCCGACCAAGCATAAGTTGTGCCATAAGTATTAACGGTAAGATTAATGGCACTCCCCAAGGCCACTGGCGAGTTGCTTTGAAGGCCAATGGCAGGCAAATCTTTTACGGTGATGTCTATATAGGTTTTGATGCCTGCAATACAAGCATCTTCCGAACACGAAGCACTAAACTTTGTACTGGTATTAAGGCTTACATTGAGCGTAGTTCCCATTTTAGAAACATTGGTTTTTGTCCCTGTTTCCGAAACATTGGTATAATTCCAAAAAACCATACCCGCACAACCCGCCGCCGATAGCGATACGCTTTCGCCTGCACAAATACTCATGGCATTGCTGCTTAGTAATAAACTTTGTTTGATACTCACGGTTTGGGCATTGCTATTGGGCGACGACAAACCGTATTTCTCACACTTGGCGGTATAAGTAACGGTTTTGATGATGATGGGCGAAATCATCGTTCCAGTTTGGCCATTAGACCATACCACCGTACCGTCGCAACCTGTGGC
>JAYWHL010000234.1:0-9983 GCA_043777715.1 Cytophagaceae bacterium
CCATATTCGGCTCATGCCAAAAAATGCCGATGGCACGCTCGGCGTAAAGCTATTAGCTGTATAGTTAGTAGCATAGCTTGCAGCTAGACCATTATCGCCTATCATTTCAAAAATCTTATCAGCCGCAAATGTACTATTGTTGGTGGCATTGGTGGCCGCCACAGTTGCAGCATTGCTGATGGTTACATAGCTATCATCATTTACAGATTTTGATTGTTTTTGGGTCAATCCTGAAGCATCATCTCTACCTATACCCATAATGTCATGGTTATAGGTGTTTCCTGCCCCTGTCCAAATAACGGTGTTATCGCTAGCCACATAGTCTAAAGCCGAACCATTATAACCAACTATACCGTTTCCTTGTCCTAAAGTAACACCATATTTAATAGCCAAATAAGTATTTACTTTTTGCATATCAGTGTCCGAAAGTTGCGTAGAGTACGCCATTATTTCGGGGATACGCCCTTTGAATGGATAGTTATTGGCATCGTAATTACCTACCGAAAACTTACCAAACCACAATGATTGCAAACCACCCGTTGGGTTAGTAGTTTGTTTATAACCATCAATAAATGTGTTCATCGGAGAATTAGCAATTGTATTGATGGAGTTCAGACCAAAGATTTGGGGCTGAATGCCTACATTAGCACTAAAGTTTGTTCCGTTAAAAGTACCGTTTGAACCTCCCGTAGGCGAAAAACCATTGCCCTTCCCAATTCGGTTATTACCCTGACGGTAATTATTAAAACCATTATCAGCAGTTGCTCCTCCTTGTTTGTGGAGAGAGAAATAGTCAAATGTATTGGCTGCCGAGAAAATAGCGTGATAGCCATTGTTTGTTTTTTCATCTATTTCAACACCTATAAATGAATAAGGCGAAGTACCTGCAAAAATACGAGTACTGTTCACAAGCCCATCGTCTGTGCCATCAAAAGAAAGCGTAGGATTAAAGTTTACCAACTTTGTAGGGTCGGTACTGTAATAAGTTGGCCGATTAGCCCCAGTTGTTTGAGTTACATTATAACTATTGCCCGACTGGTCAGACCAAGTAGCAACCGTTGTTGCGTTTGTAGTTGCCGAAAAACCCGCATCTGCTTTAAGCCAAATCTTTAACCCTGTACTAACTCCCCCTGGGGACTGGGCATTGCTTTCGTAACTGCTTAAAAACCCTGTTGCGATGAGCAAATAAAATACGCTTTTGAAACGTGAGTCAACTACTAATAATTTTATCAGTAAGCTAAGCATCGCAATGGCCAACACGAGACCATAAGGTCGCTCGCTTTGCCCAAAACCAAGCCATAGCCCAATGCCCAGCAAGGCCATACTAACAGAAAACAACGATGAAAAGCGGGTTTTCATCTGGCCAATAACGGCATTTCGGCTAGGGAATTTCCCCAGTTCAAAAGTAGAGTTGTTCATAATCTTAACGTTTTTTTGACTTTTTATCTATTAATTTTTATACCCATGCCACGAGTATTTTCTCTGCGATTTTTAATACCTTTTTTGAACTTTTGCCAAAAATTTTTATGTTTTATTTTTAGTAGCTTTGTGCTTCAATCTTTAATTAATTTACTGGTATGGAAAACACCAAAAAATTTCAATATAGCTTAGGCTTATTAGCCGATACTTTCAACTTGAACGTAGTAGCCAATTGCCAACATCTTTTAACTTGGACTTCAGCCACTTTTCAACTAAGTTCAATCGAGCTATCTAATTTTAACTACCTTTTAGCCCAAGTAAAAATTGATGGCAAATACTGGAATGAAGAAGAATTAAAGATTCGCTTCATTGGGGGTTTGTTTGCTATTGCACAAATAGATGTAGAAGACAAAATAAAAGTATTCTACGAACGCTCATTGGCTGCAACAGTTCAAAACCACAATCTTGCCGTTATTACCGACTGCTTGGTGGCCACTCCTCTTAAATTCAATACTCCAAAGAAACCTTACTTCTTCCTTCAAGAGTACAAAAAAGGCAGAGGTGAAGCCAAAGACCCAGAGGCACAAATGTTATTAGCAATGCTCATAGCCCAAGAAAAAAACCAAGATAATTTGCCTCTTTACGGCAGTTATATAATTGGTAGCAATTGCTATTTTACAACATTAGTTGGCAAAGATTACTGTACAAGCCGCCTCTATGATGCTTCTGAAGCCAAAGACCTCCTTCAAATTATCTTTACCCTACGCAAACTCAAAGACCTCATTCTTAACCGATAACCCATTATTTCGTAACCGCACAGGCAACTTTTATCCTTATTCCCAATTCCTAATTTATCTAATCGCTGGCGGTACGGTGTTGTCGGTATCACAGGCACTAGCCACCACCACAGTATAGGTTGCCGTTGTGCATTGTGGCGTTGCAGAGCTATCACATACTTTTACACAGAAATAATATTTGCCCACCACCGTTGGAGCGATGTATGTGTATGTCCCCGAAGCGTTGATATTTAAGTTACTGGCTCCAGGAAGCAAAGCCGCCCCCAACGGTGCAGTACAACCTGATGTACCCACGCCATTGCTATAAGTATAAGCACCCACGCCACCCGTTGGAGAAAGTTCGGCAGCGGCATTGCCCGAACCTGCTTGGCTTGGGGTCTTGTTTTGAACGGCGGGTAAGGTAATGGCAAAGGGCCCTGCACAAGAAGCCGCCGTTACGGTCAGGCTTTTGGTTACGGTGCTAAAACACAAATTGGCCGCATCATAAAAACTGGCATAATAAGTGCCAGGCGTTACAGCCGTTAAATTGGTTATTCGGTTGAGTGCCGTGGCGGGCGTTGCCGTATGCCATGTTAGTGTGGTGTTGGCGGGCGTATTACTAGCTGTTATCGTAGAAAGATTGGCCGTAGTGGCTGGACAAACATTGGCCAGTGTACTTGCCGAAAGTGTTGGCAAGGTAGTACCTGCGGCACATGGAGCTTTGTTTTCGACACACGTTTTGGCACAACCCAAGGTTACATTAGCAAACGTAACACGCTCTGCACTAGGATAATACGAAAAAAGCCCCTTCGACCCAACGCCGCAAACCGCCCCAGCCGTATTACTAAAACGATGAATAGTCTGAAAGCCCGTTCCAGACGTAGAAACCTTAAACATTGTTCCTACTTTGCCAATGCCTCCATACACCAAGGTAGTGCCATAAAGGTTTGTACCGTCATAACTTAATCCTGCCCAAGGTTCTGCCCCATCGGCATAAGCACCTGTGGCGTCAAACATCTTGAGTTTGGTGTAATTACCTCCATTTAAATCTACTTTCCAAACCGTTCCAATCGATGACCCCGAACCTCCATAACGAGTAGTGCCATAAATTTGGCCATCAATAATCAAAGGCCCACGATAAGGATAATAGCCCGATGCAAAATCAAATGTCTTAACTATCTCAACACTAGAACCATCGGCGTTCATTCTCGACAAAGCCCCTGTGTTCAAAGCCCCGCCTGTATATCCTGCCACATACACTTTACCAGCTTGGTCAATGGCCACATTGCCAATGGGTGTTCTAAATGCCCCATAACAATTGGTTGTACCCGTACCCGAAGCATTTGGTATGGCATAATAAGCCGACGAACCAAAGGCGATGACTTCATAATTCGAGCCATCTTTGTTACAACGATACACGGTACCTAGGCCATTCGACCCTCCCGCATAAGTTGTTCCGTATATCTTGCCGTCTGGGCCCTCAACCACAAAGGCATAAGGATAAGTACCGTCATATTTTAAATTAAAATGATTGCGAGTAGCCGCCGCCGTGGCAGTATAAGTAACAGGCGTAGCAGCATTTCTAAAATCGTGTACAATGGTCATGCCTGATCCATCTTTATTGATACTATATAGTCGCCCTACATAATTAGTACCCCCGTGAGTTTGAATACAATACAATTTACCATCGCTCAACTCGTTGGCATTGGCATAATTGTACGATGCCCCTGCTCCTGCAATAAAAGCATTATTATAAATTACAGATTTTGAGCAAGCCCCCAAACCACCCGAAAGGTCGTATTTATAAATAGCACCTAAGTTGGCTGTACCGCCCACATAGCTAGGCCCATAAATGTTGCCGTCTGATGCCTGAAAAGGTGTAGTGTAAAACGGATAAGAGCCATCGGTAGGGTAGCCAGCAAAATCGGCAAGCCCCATACTGTTCGTGCCGTCTTTGTTTACGGCAATCATCGTTCCTTGGCCAAACACATTACCCACATTACCTATATAGGTGGTTGTAACTACCTGTGTACCAATACCTGCTCCAGTATCACCACCTTTTCGGCCAGCTTGGTTGGGGTGTACGTATTGAGCCATAACCTGACCATAACCAATCAGAAGCAACAAGCCAAGCAACGACTTGCCTAGCCAAAATATCACTTTTGAGCAACGAGTTATAGCCAAAGCCGATTGAACCTTACGGCCTATAAATAGCCCTTGTTTTGATGTAAAGTTGTTCATAATCTTAACGTTTATTATTTTATCTTAATCTTCAATGCTTCAAAAACCTACTCAACAGAGGAAGTACCAAAATTCGATTTATAGTTAATTTACTTAAAAATTCTTCAATATAATACATAGCAAAACGCTCCCTCATGGTTTTTGAGGAGCTAAAAAATCAAAAAATGATGTGGGTTTGCGTTAATAACTGATTCCCTACCGATAACCTGTACTTCCAATTAGGAAGAAACACAGTCGGTAAATCGTAGGCAAATAATATTTGCCAAAACGCAATACATTTTAATGTAGAGCAAACAGCAGTACTTCCACGGAAATATCCGTAAAGTCCCACCACTTGCTCAGGGGCAACTTGCCCCCGAGAGTGGACACTGATTATCATAATTTTAACGTTTATTGAGTCTCTAGCCATTAGCCAAATAATGATCGGGCTAGTGGCAAAAGGTACTGTTTTTTACTATCTACAAATACTTTTAATGGCGTTTTATAAGTTCAAATCATCAAATACTAGAACTACAATTTACAATAACTTTAATTTGATTAGGGGGAATTTTTTTGTATAATTTTTAGGTAATCATTACCAAAATACGAACGGTTAAAGTGGTTTAATGATGAATAAAAAGGTTTGTTTAATAGTGGACGGTTCTGAAAAAATAAATTAAACAACAGTGAAGATTTTATGGATATAATTCATCACGGGTGGTATGCTAGGAATAGGGCAAAATTCATGCCAATTGGTATGTTCACAAAAGCCTTAAATGCCTTTTGTAGCTTAAAATAACAAATTGAGGTAATTAATTATACAAAAAATAACAAATGCAAAGAAGGGTAATATTAGGATTTCCCACCAAAACGATATCATATTGGAGGTCGCAGCACACCACAACAATTGTGCCAATAAATAGTTTTTACCTCCCAACTATCCAACTAATTCCTTATCTAGGTCAAATCAAAGCAATCAAATTCGTTCTTATTCCAAATTAGCTAGACAATCAAATACCACCTCAAGCCATTAAGCCTTTTTTGGACAATTTGTACTTTCCTAAGTCCTACTTTTTATTTCTATTGTTTAACCCCATAAAAACAGTTTTGGCAATATTTTCAACATAATGAATATAGATTCATAATATCAATAACCTCAAAAACATTAAAACCCTAAACTGTTATTTTTTATACCAATTAGATTTATCTTGGTCTGTGTCCTTTGACCAAGGTCTTTGGCTCACAGACCTGCATTTGATTCAATCATCATTTTCAAGACTTTCCAACCGAGGTCTGTGGCTCACAGACCTGCATTTAATTCAATCATCATTTTAAAAATTTATCAATTTCTCCAACCGAGGTCTGTGGCTCACAGACCTGTATTTAATTCAATTACCATTTTTAAAAATTTATCGATTTCGTAGTAAAATCTTTTGCACAACAAGACCACTCCACCCAAGGTCTGTGGCTCACAGACCTGCATTTGAATTAGTACTTTTTTCAGATGCTTCATTTTGATTTTTTTATCCCTAAATCATCAAAAAATGATTACTGTACCACAGCCAATAGAACAAGTATTTCAAAATACTACTATTTTAATCTAAAAACCCTCATTTAATTCAAAAATAATAGGACTAATAGTATTTTTCTAAGAAAATATCCTTAATTTTGCGGGCTGAATTGAAAAAACGTACTGAAATTTAATCTCAATTTTGGACTTTCACAGGTTCGGCCTAAACGATAAAACAAACGCAGCTCATGCAAAGCATTCGTAACATTGCCATTATTGCCCACGTTGACCACGGTAAAACTACCCTCGTCGATAAAATCATCCATGCTTCTAAACTCTTTAGAGACAATCAAGAATTTACAGACCTGATTCTTGACAGCAACGACCTAGAGCGTGAGCGTGGAATCACTATTGTTTCTAAAAACGTATCAGTACGCTACAATGGCGTAAAAATCAATATCATAGATACCCCAGGCCACAGCGATTTTGGCGGAGAGGTAGAGCGTGTACTCAAAATGGCCGATGGTGTTATTTTATTAGTAGATGCTTTTGAAGGTCCAATGCCACAAACTCGTTTTGTACTCGGCAAAGCCCTACAATTAGGTTTAAAGCCAATTGTAGTCGTTAATAAAGTTGATAAAGAAAATTGTCGCCCCGACGAAGTCCACGAGCAAGTATTTGACCTCATGTTTAACCTTGATGGAACAGAAGATCAACTAGATTTTCCATGCTTATACGGTTCATCGAAACAGGGTTGGATGAGTACCGACTGGAAAAAACCAACCACCGACATCACCGCTTTGTTAGACGCCGTGATAGAATATATTCCAGCCGCTCTAGCCACCGAAGGCACTCCCCAGATGCAGATTACATCTTTAGACTTTTCTAAATTTGTAGGTCGTATTGCCATAGGTCGTATTTTGAGAGGTACACTGCGTGAAGGCATGAATGTTACGCTTTGCAAAGCCAATGGCGTTTTCAAGAAAGCAAAAATAAAAGAACTTCAAACCTTTGAAGGACTAGGCAAAGCCAAAGTAACCGAAGTGGGTGCTGGCGATATTTGTGCCATTACTGGTATCGAAGATTTTGAAATTGGAGATACCATCGCCGATTTCGAAAATCCAGAAGCCCTACCAAGAATCGCCGTTGATGAGCCTACGATGAATATGCTCTTTACCATCAACAATTCGCCATTTTTTGGAAAAGAAGGAAAGTTTGTAACCTCTCGCCATTTGAGAGATCGCTTGATGAAAGAAACCGAAAAAAACCTTGCCCTAAGAGTAGAAGCGACAGATTCAGAAGATAAATTCTTGGTTTTTGGTCGTGGAATCCTCCATCTTTCGGTTTTGATAGAAACCATGCGTAGAGAAGGCTACGAGTTGCAGGTAGGCCAACCACAAGTATTATACAAAGAAGGGCCAAACGGCGAACGCCTCGAACCAGTAGAAACATTGGTAGTGGATGTACCCGAAGAAACCGCTGGAAAAGTGATTGAATTGGTAACGCAACGCAAAGGAGAATTATTAATAATGGAACCCAAAGGAGATTTACAACACCTAGAGTTCGATATTCCTTCTCGTGGACTGATTGGCCTTCGCTCAAACGTACTTACTGCCACATTTGGCGAAGCCGTTATGACCCACCGTTTCAAAAGTTTTGACCCCTATAAAGGCGTTATCCCTGAGCGTATCAATGGTTCTTTAATCTCAATGGGCAACGGCCCAGCAACACCTTATTCAATTGATAAATTGCAAGACCGTGGCGTATTTTTTATAGACCCCAACGAAGAAATTTATATGGGCATGGTAATTGGCGAACATAATCGCCAAAACGATATTGTAGTAAACCTACAAACGGCCAAAAAATTGACCAATATGCGTGCCTCTGGTACAGACGACAACGTAAGGATTCCTCCAAAAATAGCTTTCTCACTTGAAGAAAGCATGGAGTATATCCAAAAAGACGAATACCTAGAAATTACTCCAAAAAGTATGCGTATGCGTAAGATTTATCTTGACGAAAACGAACGTAAACGTATGAGTAACAAGTTTGAAATGGAAAGCGTTTAACTCCCCCAAATAGAACAAAAAAAGAGTAGCTCAGCAACGGGCTGCTCTTTTTTTATTAACAATTCTAAAAATATTTAAAGTTTGAGGCAAAAAATAGTAAATAAAAAAAGCCCTCGTACAAAAAGTACGAAGGGCTTTTTTGTGAGTTGACCGACTAGGATTCGAACCTAGGAAAACGATACCAAAAACCGTTGTGTTACCACTACACCATCAGTCAGACTAACAACTCATTTCTGAATTATGATGCAAATATACTACTCAAATCGTCCAGTGTCAAGTTTTTATTCATTTTTTTGTGAAGATTTGCTTTCAAATAATTCCATTAAATCAAAAAATTAGACCGCTAAACCACCGAACCCAAAACTACCTCTTTATTGATTTTACTTACCAATCCTTGTAATACTTTGCCAGGACCACATTCAATAAAAGTTGTCGCCCCGTCGGCAATCATGTTCTGAACAGATGCCGTCCAGCGAACAGGTGCAGTGAGTTGGTCGATCAAATTTTGTTTAATCACTGCTACATCTTTAGTGGCTTGAGCATTGACATTTTGATAAATGGCACAGTTTGGCATTTCAAAATGAGTATTCGCAATGGCTTGAGCTAATTCTTGGCGGGCGGGTTCCATTAAAGGAGAGTGAAAAGCCCCACCCACTGGCAATGGCAACACACGCTTGGCACCAGCAGCTTTGAGGGCTTCTGAGGCCAAGGCTATTCCTTCAAAAGAACCTGAAATTACCACTTGGCCAGGGCAATTAAAATTGGCCGCAACTACCACCTGTTCGGTAATATCAGCACATATTTTTTCGATGAGGGAATCCTCTAATCCCAAAACCGCTGCCATTGTAGATGGATTCAATTCACACGCTTTTTGCATTGCCAAAGCTCGCTTAAAAACTAACTTTAGACCGTCTTCAAAACTCAACGCACCCACCGAAACCAAAGCCGAAAACTCACCCAAGGAATGCCCAGCAACCATATTTGGATTGAAATTGTCAGTAATTTTAGCCAAAATTACCGAGTGCAAAAAAATTGCAGGTTGTGTAACTTTCGTTTGCTTGAGGTCTTCGGCAGAGCCTTCAAACATTAAGTCTGTAATCCGAAAGCCCAAAATCTTATTGGCTTGTTCAAAAAGAGTTTTAGCTTGATCCGAATTTTCATAGAGATTCTTGCCCATTCCTGAAAACTGTGAGCCTTGCCCTGGAAATATATATGCGTTCATTTATACTATATCAATTTTTGTCTTAGCTGTGTTTATTTGAATTTGATGAACATCTTAACCTAAATTTATCTTATACAAGGGCAAGATAATCAAAATTGCCACTTCCAACATTCTTTTGGAGTGTTTGCATAATTTTTTTGCCATCATCGTAAGGCCCTTGGAAAAAAAATGGTTTTCCGTCTTTACCAAATTCAAATTCTATTAACTCTATATCCTCTGTATCATCTTCTAATAAATATTTGGAAAGGCCAAAATCAGGATCAGGTTTAAAGCCCAAATCTTCCGCATAAGCAATTCCCCCATAAACCCAATTATGGACTGTAACATAGGTACATTCTTCCAAAAACCCTGCCCCTCCTTCAATAGTTTCAATAAGATCTTCTAATTGCGATGTTGAGAAATCAATTCTAAAAGAAGTGCTTTTCAGCCCTAAGCAAAATCTATCAATCAGATAAACCCCAATGGCAAACTTAGCATTAGGCAACCTTCTAATCACTGCAGTTGAGACTAAACCTGCATTCTCTGAAATTAAGCATTTGTATATAGGCAAATTTCTTCCATTTTTAAGGAGATAATTTTTTCCATATACTTCCTGAGGTAGCTGTTTTTTATCCTTTTTACTCATTTTATGTATAAGATTAAGTGTAATTTAGAGTCTTTTCTCTTGTAAATTTACGTCTTTTCACGAAAAAAGTTCCACTTTGAGGGTGGAACTTTTGTGTTTTGAATAATTTAGGTGGTTATTTACTTTCCCGGATATGATTCCA
>JAYWHL010000235.1:0-3569 GCA_043777715.1 Cytophagaceae bacterium
ATTGATAAATCGTACTGCTATGCGTGGCACGCCTGTTCTATTATGATAACAAGGCGTGCCACGCATAATTGAAAACAAAATAGCAATGTCGTTATCAAACTACACATAATTTTGAAAATAAGCGATTTAAACCGATTTTTACATATTACAACCTTTACCCTTCCTTAACTAAACAAAATTCTAAATCATGCTTAAAAAATTATCTTTACTCCTAGTAATGTGCAGCCTGTTGATTTTTGGGGCTTTTGCACAAAAAAAGAAAACAGCCACGGTTTTCAGTCCGCCAGTTATCAAAGCAAATCTTTCGCCCGATATGCTTTCTGCCCTTAAATGGAGAAATATTGGGCCATTCAGAGCGGGGCGTTCGTTGGCGGTGGCTGGCCATGCCGACCACCCCCTTACGTATTATTTTGGAGCAACGGGCGGTGGCGTTTGGAAAACTGTTGATGGAGGAGCAAAATGGGCCTCTATTTCAGATAGTACCTTTACGTCGTCGTCGGTAGGGGCAATTAGTGTAGCCCCAACCGATGCCAACATTGTGTATGTGGGCATGGGCGAGGCCGATATGCGAAGTAACATTAGCTTTGGTGATGGCATGTATAAGTCGATGGACGCAGGCAAAAGCTGGAAACATATTGGCCTAAAAGAGGTTGATGGGATTGCTATGATAGAGGTTCACCCTCGCAATCCAGAGGTAGTTTTTGTTTCGGCAGTTGGTAATCCGTTTTCTCCAAGCAAAGACCGAGGCGTTTATCGCTCAAAAGATGGGGGAAATACGTGGAAATTAGTTTTGGCTAAAAACGATAGTACGGGTGCTTATGCCGTAAAAATCGACCAAAACAACCCAAATGTAGTTTATGCCAGCCTTTGGCAAGCCTATCGCAATGGCTATTCTATGAGTTCGGGGGGCAAAGGTTGTGGCCTTTACAAATCGGTTGATGGAGGCGATACTTGGAAATGCTTGAACGAAATGCCAGGAATGCCCCGTGGCGTTATTGGCAAAATTGGCGTGTCGGTTTCGCCCGTAAATTCTAACAAAGTATATGCCATGATAGAAAATGCCAAAGGCGGACTGTATGTATCCAACGATGCTGGCGAGCATTGGGCTTTGGTAAACGAAGATAAAAACATTTGGCAACGCCCTTGGTATTATATGAACGTACAGGCCGACCCCAAAAACGAAAATGGGTTAATTGTTTTGAATGTAAACGCCTATAAATCAAGCGATGGAGGAAAGACTTTTGCTAGAATCCCCGTACATCATGGCGACACGCATGATGTTTGGATAAACCCTAAAAACCCAGAGAATTTTATCATTGGCGACGACGGTGGCGGCGAAGTTACCTATAATGGTGGATCAACGTTTTCGGATATTGACATACCCACAGCACAGTTTTATCATGTATCACTAGACAACGATTTTCCATATAATGTTTACGGTGCCCAACAGGATAATTCCTCAGTAAGAATTGCCTCTCGTACCGACGATTTTAGTATTGGCATAAGAGACTGGTATCCTGTGGCTGGAGGCGAGGCTGGCTATATTGTATCGGACCCCAATAATTCAAAAATTACATTTGGTGGAGAATATGACGGCCAATTGAGCAAACACAATGCCGCAACCAATCAAAATCAGGCCATAAATCCGTATCCAGAATCAATGATTGGTTCGCCAAGTTCGGCAAAAAAATATCGTTTTCAGTGGACTTACCCCATCGTGTTTTCTCCTTTCGATTCTAAAAAATTGTTCGTAACCTCCAACTACGTACACGTTAGCAACGACCACGGCCATAGTTGGGAAGTTATCAGCCCTGACCTTACCAAAGCCGACCCCAAAACCCTTGGCGAAACAGGTGGGCCAATAACCAAAGACATGACAGGAGCTGAGATTTATGGTACTATTTTTACTTTTGCCGAAAGCCCCCTCGAAAAAGGCAATTATTGGGCAGGGTCAGACGATGGCCTGATTCATGTGAGCAAAGACAGTGGCAAAAACTGGGAGAATGTATCGTTACCAACCGCTCAATTGCCAGAATTTGCATTGATGAGCATGATACACCCTTCTGATTTTGTAAAAGGAAAAGCCTATTTGGCCACAAATCGATATATGTCGGGCGATAAAAAACCTTATGCTTTTGTAACGAACGATTATGGCAAAACTTGGAAAAGTATTGTCAATGGTATTCCTTCGGACGAATATGTGAGGGTGGTGAGAGAAGACCCAAACAAGCAAGGATTGTTATACATGGGTACAGAAAGAGGAGTTTATGTGTCGATGAATGATGGCGAAAATTGGACAAAACTAAACCTTAATCTCCCAAGTACTTCAATCAGAGATTTACAAATCCACAAGCGTGAAAAAGACTTGGTTGTGGCTACCCACGGGCGTGCTTTTTGGATTCTTGACGACATTACACCCCTGCACGAAATGATGGACAAAGCTCAAGAAAACAAAGTGTTTCATCTTTACAAACCTCGCAATTCGTATCGAATGCAAGGAGGCCAAAGTCCAAGCCAAGAAGAAGGCACCAACGCCATGAATGGGGTTTTGGTAAGATACCAATTAACCGAAAAACCTGCCAAAGAACTAAAAATGCTCTTTTTGACAGCCAATAACGACACCGTTAATGTTTATTCAAGTACTAAAAATAAAAAAGGCGAGGCTCTGAAAATTTCAAAAGATTTTTATGAAGATGCCAAACAAAAACGCCCTGGCTATATCACAACAGACAAAGGCATGAATGTTTTTGTTTGGGATATGCGATATGCAGACGCCGAACAAGTGGAAGGCACAAACATCATGTGGGCAGGGTCGGTTACTGGGCCAAAGGCAATTCCTGGCAATTATAAAGTGAAAATGTTGTTGGGAGATAGCCTCGTGGCCGAACAAACATTTGATATTCTTAAAGACCCTCGCCTCGAAACCACCGATGCCGACTATAAAGAACAACTGGCATTGTTACTCAAAATCAACAAAAAAGTGGGCGAAACTCACAAAACCATCAACCAATTACGCCAAATAAGAAACCAAGTAAATGGCTATTTGGGAAGTGTAAAAGACACTACGATTTTGAGTAAATTCAATAAAATTGCCAAACCGATGCTCAAACAGTTAGACGAAATCGAAAGTACACTCATGCAACCAAAGGCAAAAGCACCACAAGACGTATTGGCTTTTCCTGTGATGTATAACGACCGTTTGGCGGGCGTAGGGTCGGTAGTAGAATCGGCAGATACCAAGCCCACCAAGGCTAGTTATGAAGTGGCCGATGACCTTGGAAAGAAAATTGAAGGCCAAATAGGGAAAGTTAAAACCATTATCGACAAAGATATTCCAGCCTTTAACGATTTGGTAAACCAACAAAAAATACCAGCCATAAACCTAAACATGGCCAAACCCAAAACCATCAATTAGATAGATTAATACCTTCGGGATAGCCTAAATTGCTACAAACTCAAAGCCATTAGACAAAAATTTGTATTTTTGTCTAATGGCTTTTTTAGGAATGGATAAATGACAACTTGTAAAGGTTTTTGCTGATTATTTTTTTGATAGTTACAGCCTATTT
>JAYWHL010000236.1:0-9958 GCA_043777715.1 Cytophagaceae bacterium
TCGGAGCGATTTCGACAGAGCCACTAATCACATGAATTTCGGATTTAACTCCTTGACTATCAAGATATTTTTTGAGAATATTTGGATAGGAAGTTGCAATATTTTTACCTTCTAATGACTGTATTCCTTGATAATTTTCAGAACGAGGAATAGCCAATGAAAGTCTGCATTTAGAAAAACCCAAACTATGAATAGTATCAACTAGCTTTTCTGATTCTACCAACACGTTTTCGCCAACGATTCCTATATCGGCAACGGCATCTTCCACGTAACCTGGAATATCGTCGTCTCTCAAAAACAAAAATTCGGCTGGAAAGTTTGAGGCCGTGGCTTTTAATTGGCCGCCTTTACTGTCTAATCTTATGCCACATTCTTTGAAAAGGCTCATAGAGTCTTCGCTCAATCTTCCTGATTTTTGAACGGCAATTCTTAATGGTTTTTTGTTCACGGTGTTTGAATTTTGGGCAAAATTAACAAAACATTGGCAATCAAATCTAAAAACTTGGTCTTGTTTGTGTTTTGAACTACTTTTGATGATTATAACCAAAACATTTCTTGATTTTATCCAACTCAACTCATGAACACAAGATATAAACCCATAGATTCTAATTTGTTTATTGGAAATCGAAAGCGATTAACGGCAAAACTTAAACCAAAATCTGCTGTTTTTTTGGCATCGAACGATATTTTACCTACCAACGCAGACGGAACTTTCAGACTCCACCAAAACACCGATTTGTTTTATTTGACGGGCATAGACCAAGAAGAAAGCATTTTGTTTTTGTTTCCTGATGCCCCCAATCCTGCCTATCGAGAAATTCTTTTTATCAAAGAAACCAACGAAACAATTGCAGTTTGGGAAGGATATAAATATACCAAAGAACACGCCCAGGAGGTTTCAGGCATAAAACAAGTGTATTGGACACATCAGTTCGAGTCTGTGATTAGGTTTAATATTTTTGAGTCTGAAAACATTTACCTCAATACCAACGAACATTACAGGGCGGGCGTAGAAACACAAACCCGACAGGATAGATTTAGGGAATCGATTATGGCCAAATTTCCATTGCATCGTTTTGAAAGGCTTGCCCCCATTATGCACAATTTGAGGGCTATCAAAACTGATACAGAAATTTGGTTGATGAAAGTTGCGTGTGATATTACCGAAAAGGGCTTTAGAAGGGTTTTGAATTATATAGAACCCGATGTAATGGAATATGAAATCGAAGCTGAATTTTTACATGAATTTTTATGGAATCGTTCCAGAGGCTTTGCTTACACGCCAATTGTGGCATCTGGGGCTAATGCTTGTGTGTTACATTACATCGAAAATAACCGAGCTTGCAAAGATGGCGACCTAATTTTGTTAGATGTTGCCGCCGAATATGGGAATTATAATGCCGATATGACCAGAACTGTCCCCGCAAATAAACGATTTAGTCCTCGACAAAAGCAAGTTTATGAGGCGGTTTTACGAGTAATGAAACAAGCAACAGCCTTGCTTAAAGTTGGGAATGATTGGGATACACATCAGCATCAAGTTTGCGAAATCATGCAAGAAGAGTTGGTAAACCTTGGTTTGATAAGCATGAACGATATTAAGAATCAAAATCCAGATTGGCCTGCTTACAAAAAATATTTCATGCACGGAACATCTCATTTTTTAGGTTTAGATGTCCACGATGTTGGAAATCGGTATCGAAAATTTGAGGCTGGCATGATATTTACCTGTGAGCCAGGCATTTATATTCCCGAAGAGGGCATAGGAATAAGACTAGAAAATAATATTTTAATTAAAGCAAATGAAAATGTTGATTTGATGTCTGATATTCCGATTGAAGTGGAAGAAATAGAAGATTTAATGAATAGAGGATATTAAGAGGCTATATTTTTGAAAATGAATAGCAAATTCAACCCAATCATTATCCATTTTCGGCCTTAAAAAATCTATTGCCAATATTTTTCCATTATCTTTGGGCTTCATAAATGCAACAAATTGAATGAAAACGTATTTAGAATTTGAACAACCAATTGCTGTTTTAGAAAACAAATTGGAAGAAATGAAATCATTAGCCCTTGAAAATCAAGTAGATGTGAGTGGGGCGGCCAAAGAACTTGAAAACAGAATTTTGGCATTAAGAAAAGAAACTTTTGACAATCTTACCCGCTGGCAAAGGGTACAATTATCGAGACACCCCGACAGACCCTACACTTTAGATTATATAGAACTTATCTGTTCGCAGTTTATTGAACTTCATGGCGACAGAAACGTAGGCGATGACCCTGCAATGGTGGGCGGCCTTGCCGAAATTGGCGGAAAAACGGTGATGGTAATCGGCCAACAAAAAGGACGAAATACCAAACAAAGGCAACATAGAAATTTTGGAATGGCTAATCCCGAAGGCTACAGAAAAGCCCTAAGATTAATGAAAATGGCCGAAAAATTCAATAAACCGATTGTTACTTTTATAGACACCCCAGGGGCGTTTCCAGGGCTAGAGGCAGAAGAAAGAGGACAAGGAGAAGCCATAGCACGAAATTTAAAGGAAATGATGATGCTCAAAGTGCCAGTGATTTGTATCGTTATTGGCGAAGGGGCATCGGGTGGGGCTTTGGGTATTGCGATTGGGGACAGGGTTTTGATGCTAGAAAACGCTTGGTATTCTGTTATTTCTCCTGAAAACTGTTCTACCATTCTTTGGCGAACATGGGATTACAAAGAACAAGCCGCCGAAGCCCTAAAGCTAACATCGGCAGATATGCAAGCCAATAAATTGATAGATGGGATTATCCCCGAACCCATCGGTGGCGCCCATAACGACTATCGAGGCATGGCCCAAACAATGAAAAAAGTTATTTTGGATACAATTACAGAACTTGAAGAATTAGGTGTTGAAGAAAGAATTAATCAAAGAATTGATAAGTTTTGTGCCATGGGAGTTTTTAATGAATAATTTGCTCTAAGCAGTAAGCGTTAGGATATATGCTTGATATACAATCAATTACGATATTAATAATGCAAACGAACAGAGTACTGGACAATTTTTGGTTTAAGCTATAAAAAAGGTAGGGACGAATAGCATTCGTCCTTAATTTTCAATGCGAACGAATGCTATTGGGCAACATTTGCTCGTCCCTACAAATTTAAATTGTCCAGCAGTCAGGTAAACGAATTTTATCAAAGTACTTAAAATAGATAGCTAATATTATTTTTCTTTATTTTCAGACCCTAATATCTAAAATTTACAATTTCAACAAAAAGCCTTTCCCAATACAGAAAGGCTTTTTTCAATCGTAACATATTGAAACAGAAACTAATACAACTGGGATTGTTTTTATTGACAATCGTAACTACTACAATAGCAGGTGCAGAATGGACTTATGGAAGTTCGTTTATAGATTCGTTTAGACCGATGGGCTGGTCTCAATTTTTTGATGGTTTTCACTATTCTATTCCTTTTTTGTTGTTTTTAACAGTGCATGAATTTGGTCATTATTTTATGGCAAAATATCATCGCATTGATGTTAGTTTACCAACTTATATCCCCTTTTGGTTTGGGAATATGACTAGCCTAGGAACAATGGGGGCTTTTATAAAGATAAAAGATAAAATAGAAGATAAAAAAAAGTATTTTGATGTAGGAATTGCTGGTCCATTGGCAGGGTTTGTGATTGCCATTGGCGTATTAATTTATGGTTTTACCCACTTGCCTCCCCTAGCCTATCTGTTCAAAATACACCCTGAATATCAAGTTTATGGCGAAGATTATGCAAAATTTGTATATCAAAAAAACCAAGCTGGTCAGGTGGCATTAGGCGAAAACTTGTTGTTTACGTTCTTGAAAAATAACCTCGTGGAACTAAAAAACTTATTGCCCCACCCCAACGAAATGATACATTATCCCTACCTGATGGCGGGATATTTAGGCTTATTTTTTACATCCTTAAACCTTATTCCAATCGGACAATTAGACGGTGGACATATTTTATTTGGCCTGATTGGCAAAAAAAATCACGACAAAGTCTCCGCAGTTTTGTTTGTTTTATACATGACTTATTTTGGAATCGGTACGCATTCTATCGAAGAATTCAAAAACGGAAGTACAGAAAATTTTATTTATTCGGTTTTAGCAACTGGAATTTATATTTATTTTTTGATGATAAGTTTTACATCTTTGACTCAAAACAAGGAAATTAGAGCTATTTTGGCCTTGTCTATTTTCTTGATTCAATTGGCCATTCATTATTTTTTTAAGCTAGAAGGATACAGCGGCCTCTTACTTTTTGGTTTTGTAATTGGCAGATTTTTAGGAGTTTATCATCCCGAAACCAAAGAAAACGATGCCTTAGACATGAAAAGGATAATCTTGGGTATTTTAGCTTTAATTATCTTCATACTTACTTTTTCGTTTAATCCATTTGTTATAAGCTGATTTAAAGATTTTATCTAACCATAATGCTTCCTCTAGCCTCATAAAAGTATGTACCCTTTTATTGCAACATTGATTTTCAAAATTTGGGGTTGGAAAGTCATCGGACAAGAAAACATTACCACGCCCAAAAGTATCATGGCCGTAGTGCCTCATGCCACTTGGTTAGACCTTGTGGTAGGACTTTGTGCCAAACCTGAGATTCCTTACAAAATTTACTTCTTGGGAAAAGCTGAACTTTTTCATGGCCCTTTTGGCTGGTTTTTTAGAGAAATGGGGGGCTTGCCCGTAGAAAGAACAAAATCAACCAACTTGGTAGATGCCGTAAAAAAAATATTCGACCAACACGAGACCCTCCACATTGGTATTGCCCCAGAGGGTACTCGAAAAAATGTTTCTGAACTAAAATCAGGCTTTTATTATATGGCCGTAAAAGCGAATGTGCCATTGATTTTGGTAGATTTTGATTATCCAAACAAGAAAGTAGTAATCAATAAACCCTTTATGCCGAGTGGGAATTTTGAGGAAGATAAAGTAAAAATTGCCGCACATTTTTACAAAACAAAAGGCATTCAAAAAGATTGGATTGCGAAATACCTTGCAGATAAATAGGCCGCAATTCTCCCGAATTGCTATACTATTGGCTTAATAAATCCACTTTCCGATATTTAGGTGTTTAAAAACTTGACTCTTTTTAATCGCAACCAATTGGGGCACCTGGGGGCATTTCTTTATAAACATTCACTTTGGCATCTTTGGGGTTATTAAGTCTATCCTTGGCAAATTCTAAATGTGCTTTTTCTTGAACTGAAAGGTTTGGCTTGGCTAATTTAGTAGTAATTTCTTTCTTGATTTCGTTGATTACCAAATTACAAATCGCCTTGGTTTGAGAGGAAGCATTATCATTATTTGCCAAAACCATCAAATAAGACAACTCCATTTGCTGGGATTGAAAACCAATAATTTCTGTTAATCCTTTTTCCTTTGAAGGATTCCATAATTGCGAATGAATTTGACTTAAAACCTCATAAAGTCCTAATTTTGAACCTCTTGCATGATGTTCTACTAAGCGATTGGCTCGTTCGTGATGATACAATAACGACAAAGGCAACTCGGCGGCGGCTTCGGCGGCACTCAGTGGGTCGAAGGTGAGGCCAGTTCTTTTCTTGAACAATTCTCTGTTTGAATTATACCCCGATGGCCTTGGCGGAATCAAATCTATTACAGCATTCGGCAAAGTCAAAAAGCTAGGATTCAAACATTTTAAAACTTCGTCCAAAGCCCGCTTTTGAATTTCGTCAGGGATTGTTTTGGTACTAAACTGGGTATCGCCATTGGTGGCATAACGATAATCTAACCCACCTATCAATTTACTAACGGCCTCAATCTGATAACGATGGACATTATAAACAGGTACGAGTAAATCTTCGAGAATGGCCATTGGTTCGCCTTTTCTAATCGTGTTTTTACCAAAATCTGAAAGTGCTTTTTCCCGAACTTTTACCATATTTTTCAATTCTTCAACCACATCTTTGCCATTGTCCCAAAGGTGTGCCGTGGGGCTGGCACTGCCTGTTGGTCTGGCATCTTGGTCAGTCAAGTACAATAAACCAGAGGCAATGGCATTATCCAAAATTGCATTCAAGGCTTTTTTTTCGTCTTTCTCTTTTTCAAAATCTTGATACCCGTACGCTATCGAAACCTTATCCCAATCCCCAATGCCCGTTGTATAAGCATCAGAAAGGTCTATTTCACCTTTTTCGTTTAATTTTACCTGTGGGTGCGGATAGTCCATTACCGAAGCCCTACCATTGGTACTGGCCGAATAATTATGCTGGAGACCAAGCGTATGGCCAATTTCATGAGCAGCCAATTGTTTGAGGCGATGCAAAGCCATTTTTAGCATTTTGTTGTCTTGGGGCATTCCGTTTTCAAAGGGAGATAACAAGCCTTGGGCAATCAGGTAATCTTGTCGAACTCGCAACGACCCCAACGACACATGCCCCTTGATGATTTCGCCCGTGCGGGGGTCAATTACCGAATTTCCATACGACCACCCCCTTGTGCTGCGATGCACCCAGTTGATAACATTATATCTACAATCCATGGGGTCGGCATCGGTGGGCAAGAGTTTTATCTGAAAAGCATCTTTGTAACCTGCGGCCTCGAAGGCTTGATTCCACCACGAACCACCTTCTAGTAGAGCCGACCTGATGGGTTCGGGCGTGCCATTATCCAAATAATAAACGATGGGTTTGATGGCCTCAGAAATTTTGGCAGTGGGGTCTTTTTTTTCAAGGCGATGTCTGATGATGTATTTTTTGTCAATGGCTTCGGTTACGGGTGTTGCAAAATCAAAATAACTCATTGAAATATAGCTCGACCTAACGTCAAATTCTCGTTTTTTAAATTGATTATCAGGCAATTGCACAAAACCATGATGGAGTTTTAATGTTAGGGCTTCGTCGCTTGGACTAACGGTACTTACATAATTACCAGCATCATCGCCACCTGTAAAAGTTTGAGTAACTTCAAATTCTGAATTGTTTGGAAAATTTTTAGTTCGTGGCAAGAACAATGCCGTACGAGAAACATCTAAACGATAAGTCCCTTGTTTTGAGTCTTTTATGCGTTGGACTACGTGCATGGCATCTCGTTGAAGAAATTCGGTAGCGTCCACTAAAACCTTCCCGTTTTCTTCGGCTTCGGCCACAAAACCCCAAATAATAGAACTAGCAAAAGACCCTGCCACGGCACGGGCTTCGTTGGGGTCGGTGGTAATGGCCCTGAATTTAAGATTGGGTTGTGTTAATAGCACCTTTTTACCGATTCTTTCAAAGAAAACTAATTTCTCATCTCCCAACAAACCCCTGTCCAAACCAATGTCGTTAGAACCTAGTCCTCCAGGCAACGAAGCGATGTATAGAAATTCTTTGTTAAAATCCGAGATTTCGAGATAAATTTTGGCATTCGATTCGTCTAAATAAAAAGGAATAAAGCCTTCAAATTTCTTGAAAGTATTCGTTTTTTCTGAAATACTCGGTAGCTTCTGAGCAAACACATTTGCCGAAAAGGCTAAAAAAAGGATAAGCGTTTTTTTCATGTTTTGGGTTAGATTGTTTTGGATTTTGAGCTTACAAAATTGCAATTTTCTATCAAAAATTATTTCTTCAATTTATTTTGATTTGTTTTGCAAAAAGTTTTCAAATTTGTTTGGCTTGAATTTTGAATCATTGGCCTAATAAATACAAATTAGCCCAAAATGTTCAAAAAATCTAATTCTCTTGGTATTTGGTTAGCCATTTTCTATCTCTACATCGCTTGGGGTAGTACTTACGTTGTTTTGAGGGTGGTTGTCCAAGAAATCCCTCCGATTCTTACCTCTGGTTCTCGTAATTTCTTAGCTGGATTTATTCTTTTTATGATAGGTAAATTTTCGAGTAAAGATAAATTCCCAGAGCCTAAAGAATGGCTAAAAAGTGGCTTTGCTGGAATTTTGATGGTGGGCATTGGCAACGGTTTTGTTTCGCAAGTGGCCAAGTGGGTGCCATCGGGTTTCTCGGCTTTAATGTCTTCTTTAGTTCCCGCTTGGTTGGTTTTGTTACAATGGTTTTGGGGCAAAAAACCTAACTTAATTATCATATTGGGCTTAATCCTAGGATTTTTGGGTGTGGCAAGCCTTTCTTTTTCAAATCACATCGCTTTGGCTGGTTATGAAAACAAGTTTTTCTTAGGAATTTGCCTGCTGCTTGCTTCTACCCTTACTTGGGCTTGGGGTGTTATGCTACAAACACGGGCTGCCCTCCCCTATTCTTCTTTCACAATTTCTGGAATGCAGTTACTCGTTGGTGGGTCTTTTTCTTTAATTTTTAGTTTTTTGTTTGAAGATTTTTCAGCCTATCATATCCAAAACACAGGGTATTTCCTTCATCTTTCAACCAAAGTAGTATTCGGATATTTTTATTTAACTATTTTTGGATCTATTCTTGGCTTTGGAGTTTTTAGTTGGGTATCTCAAAAAGCAAATCCTACGCTAGTGTCCACCTATACGTATGTTAATCCCTTGGTTACTATTGTGTTAGGTAATCTACTTTTGGGTGAAGCCTTTCATTTAAGCATGATTCTTTCGGGAGGGTTAATTATCATTTCGGTAATTTTGATTACATTAGGTAAAAATAAATCATAATTTTAGGCGTAATTTTTGGCAGTTTCGTTCTAAATATTCAATTTGTAGATTCATTTAACCTAAATAAATTACAGAATATGAAAACAACGTTTTTAGTTTTATCCTTTGGATTATTAGCCAGTACTACTTTTGCACAAGATCAACGATTTGTAACCGTAAACCCTACCAAGCCCGAAGCAACCGAATATTTAGACCCCGAAGTACGGGTTGTTACGCCTGGAACAACCGCAGGAATTGCACCATCAGACGCTATCATTTTGTTTGATGGCAAGGATTTATCCAAATGGGAATCCACCAAAGACGGTGGAGTAGCCCCTTGGACTGTCGAAAACGGGTGCGTAACCGTAGCCTCTGGCAAAGGAGGAATCAGTACAAAGCAACATTTTAACAGCTATCAACTACACATAGAATGGCGGTCGCCGATAGAACCAGAAACGTTGAAAGGCCAAGGAAAAGGCAATTCTGGGATTTTTATGCAAGGTATTTACGAAGTACAAGTTTTGAACTCGTACCAAAACCGTACCTACCGCAACGGCCAAGCTGGGAGTATCTATAAACAAACCCCTCCGCTGGTAAATGCTACTTCTAAAATGGGCGAATGGAACGTTTATGACATTATTTACGAAGCCCCTGAATTTACGATAAATGGGGGCGTAAAACGACCTCCTTACGTTACGGTTATTCACAATGGCGTAATCGTTCAGCATCACACCATGATTCAAGGAACAACCAACTACATAGGCAAACCTGACAACCCCGTGCATGGAGCAGGACCAATACATCTACAAGACCACGGCAATTTGGTAAGTTTCCGTAATATTTGGATAAGAGAAATGTAAACTATCAACTGTAAGCAATAAGCCGTAGGATACAAGGCTAAATATACAAATACCTAAGACATTAATTTTCAAACTGGATTTGTTAAAGTACTTTTTAATTTACAGTTGTTGCTTTTATAAATTTTACAAAAAAATCCGCTAGTTTCCTAGCGGATTTTTTTATAAGTCTATAAGCTGGGTTCTGTCAATGGGTTGCCCCAAAGTCTTATCATTTATCTAGGACTACAATCACTCGTAGCCTCCATCAACCTACCCTCCAACAAAAGCGAGCCGCCTTTTGCTAATGTTGCCACTAGCCCGTTGGTTTATTTGGTCTTTCAACGCATAAGGTTTACCTTGCCCCAATTGTTGCCAGTTGGGCGGTGGTCTCTTACACCCCCATTTCACCCTTACCATTTTGCAATGGCGGTATCTTTCTGTTGCACTTGCTGTCTTGTGGCCATTGCCTGCCCCAAGCCTTCCCGTTAGGAAGTATGCCGCTCTGTGTTGCCCAGACTTTCCTC
>JAYWHL010000237.1:0-3549 GCA_043777715.1 Cytophagaceae bacterium
CCAACAAAGGCCGAAGCCTAAGGTTTAATTATGGCACTCAAACCCAACAACCAAGCATTAGCCAGCTACAAGAGGTTGTAAACAATACGAATCCGCTAAAAATTTCGTCAGGTAATTCAGCCCTTTCGCAAGAATACCAGCATAATCTTTCCTTGAGATATTCGGCCACAAACACAGGTCGTTCTACCAACTTTTTGGCATTGATGAGTGCCTCGTTTGTGCAGGGCAACATAACCAATGCCCTTATCATCGCCGACCGAGAGCCGCTTGTCATTACAAAAGAAATTACTTTACAGCCTGGTGCTCAACTAACTAGGCCCGTAAATCTTGACGGCCAATATTCAATACGGGCTTTTATGTCGTATGGTTTGCCAGTGCCTTTCTTGAAGTCGAACCTTAACACCAACGTTTCTGTAAACTATGGCCGAACGCCAGGGCTAGTGAATGGGCTTTTGAACGAAAGCACCTCAAAACGTTATGTGGGGGGCTTGGTGCTTAGTAGTAATATCAGTCAAAAAATAGACTTTACGCTTTCGTCGAACACCAACTTTAATTATACCAATAATAGCCTTTATAGTAGTCTGAACAACGAATTTGTAACCCAAAATGCAAAAGCAAGGCTCAATATCATTTTTGGTAAAAGTTTTGTTTTTAATACCGACTTTACCTACTATACCTACTCGGGTTTGTCGGCTTCGTTCAATCAACGGTTTTCGCTTTGGAACATGGCCATTGGCAAAAAAATTCTCAAAAACCAACGTGGCGATATTCGGCTTTCGGTGTTCGACCTCCTCAGCCAAAACAATAGCATAGATCGCAACATTACGGTTTCGTACATCGAAGACCTCCGCACCAATGTGCTACAACGCTATTATATGCTGGCATTTACCTACAATATCCGCAGTTACAAAAAATGAGCGAAGCCTTGAGGCCATGGTTGGGCATTCTGATTACTGGACATTTCATAAAAATTATCCAGTAATCACAAAATTCGTAACTTTTAAGGGCAAATGGTTGTTTGCTTGATAAGTTATAACCCCAAAATTTACACAAATCTTACATGACATTTACTGCACAAAGCATAAAAAGCATCAGTACATTAGGGCAATTAAAAGCCAGTGGCTACTTGCCCAAGGGAATAAAAGACGAACTTCGCCAAAATTTAATTGAGAAAATCAAAAACAAAGAAACTGTTTTTGAAGGAATATGGGGCTACGAAGATTCTGTAATTCCTGATGTAGAAAGAGCCATTTTGAGCCAACACCACATCAACCTTTTGGGGCTAAGAGGCCAAGCCAAAACCCGCATTGCCCGCCTGATGGTCAATCTCTTAGACGAATATATTCCTGTGGTTGAAGGCTCCGAACTCAACGACGACCCCATGCAACCGCTGTCTCGGTTTGCTAAAGATTTGATAGCGATTCATGGCGACAATACCCCCGTTACATGGATGCACCGCAGCGATAGATATACCGAAAAATTGGCTACGCCCGATGTATCTGTGGCCGACCTCATTGGCGATGCCGACCCCATCAAGGCTGCAACGCTCAAATTGCCTTATTCTGACGAAAGAGTAGTCCATTTTGGCCTTATTCCACGGTCGCATCGGTGCATTTTTGTAATCAACGAACTCCCCGACCTTCAGGCTCGTATTCAGGTTTCGCTCTTTAACATTTTGCAAGAGGGCGATATTCAGATTCGAGGATTCAAAATTCGCTTGCCGCTCGACCTTCAGTTTGTGTTTACAGCCAATCCCGAAGACTACACCAATCGGGGGTCTATCGTTACGCCACTCAAAGACCGCATTGATTCTCAGATAGTTACACACTATCCAAAGACTTTGGCCATTGGCAAAAAAATAACTTTGCAAGAAGCCAAACTCAAAGACGGCCAAGAAGAATTGGTAACGATGAATGCCACAATGGAAGACCTCATCGAGCAAATTGCTATTGAAGCTCGGCAGTCGGAGTTTGTAGATGCCAAAAGTGGGGTGTCGGCAAGAATGACAATTTCGGCTTATGAAAACCTAATTTCAGCCGCCGAACGCCGTGCCTTGGTCAATGCCGAAGACAAAACCTATATCAGAGTTGCCGACCTCGTGGGCGTGATTCCTGCGGTGTGTGGCAAGGTGGAGTTGGTGTATGAAGGCGAGGTAGAAGGCCCCGTTATTGTAGCTCAAAACTTGATAGGCAAGGCGATTCGGACTCAGTTTTTAAACTATTTCCCAGACCCCGAAAAGATAAAAAAGGTTTCTAAAGACAAAAAAGGAAAGAATCCATTTGCAAGTATAACGGCTTGGTTTGCAGAAGGTAACACCATGGATTTGATGAACGATACGTCTGATATTGACTATAAAAATCGGCTATTGGCCATAGACGGCCTAGACGATTTGGTAGAACGAGTATATCCGCAATTGCAGGGGCGTGAAAAGTTATTTATGATGGAATTTGTACTACACGGTTTGGCCGAATTTTCGATGATTTCTAAGAAAAACCTTGAAAGGGGCTTACAGTTTAAGGATTTGACCGATAGCCTTTTTGATTTAGATAAGTTTAAGTTTGATGAAGACGAATAAGTAGATTTTGGCAGTTGGCTGTAAAAATCAAAATCCCCAAATACGAAGTTCGTATTTGGGGATTTTTGAAATCTTAATCACTTCACTACCAAAAACCAATATTTACACCACAAACCCTACGCCAACCGTTCCGTTGCTTTGTTCGTCTATCAAAATAAATGAACCATTCGCAGGATTTTCTTCGTATTTATCAGCAAAAATTGGCTTTGATGTTCTGATGATAATCTGCCCCATTTCATTGAGTTTCAGGCTTTCTACTACATCAGACCGTTCTAGGGTTTGCACATCATACCGCTCGGTAATTTCGATTACTTTGGCCTTGGCCGTATTGATACCATGTTGTATCAGATAGGTTTTCCCACTCGTAAGTGCCTGACTGTCAAGCCAACATATCTTTGCTGTTATTTCTTTGCGTTGTGGCACTGGGCTATCAATAGGCACAATCATATTGCCACGAGAAACATCAACGTCAATATCAAGGGTAATCACAACCGACTCTTTGGCTTTGGCCGAAAGAAGTTTTTTACCAAACTTTTCGATACTTGCAATCTTGGCTATTTGCTCGGTTGGAAGAACTTTTATGGTATCGCCCACTTCAAAAACACCGCTGGCTATTCTTCCTGCATAACCCCGATAATCGTGAAATTCTTCTGTTTTTGGACGAATAACCGACTGCACCCCGAACCTTCCGAGGGGCTTAGTATCGTGGCTAAGGGTCTCAATTTCAATTGATTCAAGTGTTTCTAACAACGATTTGCCTTCATACCAAGCAATTTCTTTGGAGGTGGTGGTAATGTTTTGGCCATACAACGACGAAATAGGAATAAACTGAATGTCTTGGCCTTCAAAGCGTAATTTATCAGCAAAAACTTTGAAATCTTTCAAAATTTCTTGAAAACGTTCGGGATTATAATTTACCAAATCCATTTTATTAACACACACCACAACCTTGGGTATTCGGAGCATACTGGCAA
>JAYWHL010000238.1:0-3544 GCA_043777715.1 Cytophagaceae bacterium
ATTTGGCCCACTATACACATATCCACCACCAGTATTACCCCCACCCGAAAACCCAGAAAAAGTATCAAATGGATTTGGCCCAACCAGCCCAGGAAGCGGGTATGGAAAGCCAGAAATACTATTGCCCGAACCACTTACATTACAATTACCTATAAACTGGACATAGACTGTGGTACATTTTGTCAAAAGGTCGTTTGGTGAATATTCACGACTAGTAGCTCCTCCAATGGCACTACCCCCAAAATTACAGTTATAACCAACATAATCGGTGTAGCAGTCGCTAGTAGTAGCACTTTCTCGTCCGTTGGCATTTTTGGCTTTCATCATTTCACCATCTAAGGCCACGCCCACTCTATTGGTTGGTTTACCGTTTTGTACGGCTGTGCCGTCCATGTAATTCCCTTCGGCATCATACACAATCATCATTCCCGTAAAGGTTTGGTTATTGAGATTCCCGAAATTTTTAGAAAGATACGTTTTGTCGAGGATATATTCCACAATTCGGGCATCGGTTTTGCCATTACGGGTATCTTTATAAAACACCATTTTCTTAAAACCATAGCCTGGGGTGTTGAGGTCGTCGTCAAAAAGTATAGGGATAGTAATCAATTCTTGGTTGCCCAATTTGTATTTTTCTTGCTTGTCCCAAAAGGCTTGTCGTGATGTTTTCTTACTTCGTTTAGTAGCTTTGCTGTTGCGGTCGGCCTCAAGGCTATTGGCTTGGAGTTGTTCATAAAAACTTTGGGCTTCTTGTAACGTAAGGTCGGTTTCGAGTGCTAGTGGGCTTTCGAGAGGTTCTTGGCACGACCACAAAAGGGCGAGGGTCATTAACCAAAAAAGGGCTGGTTTTAGGAGTTGCTTTGTCATTATTTTTAAAGATTATAAGGTTGTAAATTTTTCATGCTTTTGGTAGGAAATGATAAAAAATTTGTTTTAGTTTATTACGCTCTTCTCGTAATTTATTAGGCGGTTGTTGTGCAAATACAAATCCGCCAATGGCTGCGAAGCCATCAATCAAAATTGTTTTTCTCATTGTTTATTGATACTTTTAGTTGAATAAAATAATACACTGCAAGTACAATAAGTATCGTTTTATATCATAGAAGCACAGCCTTACATTTAGACAACTCAAAGATTACATTTATCCAACGGTATGAAAACAGGAGAAAAAATACGGGGAATTAGGCTACTAAAGGGGTTTTCGCAAGAAAACATGGCCGAACTATTAAAGATTTCGAGAAATGCTCATAGCGAAATAGAGCGAGACATTACCGACCTCAGCGAGTCTCGGCTAAAGCAAATTGCCGAAGTTTTGAAGGTAAGCACCCAAGATATTGATAATTTTGAAGAAAAAAGAAGCCTGTTTTTTGAAAATTGTAGCGGTATAATGGGGCTATACAATACCAAAAATAAAGTACAAAACACCGATAAAGACTTGCAACATAGGATTGAGATTTTGGAGTTACAACTCAAAAACCAGCAACTAGCAATTGAAAAAGAGAAGGCAGAGAAAGAAAAAGTAATGACAGAAATGGAATTGCTGAAATTGCAACTCAAAAATCGGTAGTTGTTTAGAACTTGTTCAAAGCCAATTCCATGGTTTAAGCAACGGAATTGGCTTACCTTACCACATAATCATTCCCCCAAAATCAATTGTTCAATCAGCATTATCATAATATGAATAACCTTGATATGAATCTCTTGGATACGGTCGGCAAAGCCAAAATGGGGTACTCTGATTTCAACATCGGCCAAACCCGCCAAAGCCCCACCGTCTTTTCCCGATAGGATAACTACTTTCATGCCCTTGGCTTTGGCAGCTTGCACGGCATTGATGATGTTTGTCGAGTTTCCGCTCGTGCTGATGCCCAACAACACATCGCCCGACTGGCCCAGACCCTCCACAAAACGAGAGAAGATAAAGTCAAAACCGTAGTCATTGCCTACACAGCTAATATGGCTAGGGTCCGAAATGGCAATGGCGGCCATGGCTTTGCGGTTGTTTCGATACCTGCCCGATAGCTCTTCGGCAAAGTGCATGGCATCGCAGTGAGAGCCACCATTGCCACAAGATATAATTTTTCGGTCGGTTTTTAAGGCATTAGCCATTAGCGTTGCGGCGGCATTTATGTTGCTAATCTGCTGATTATCAGACAAAAAACTATCTAATACTTGTTGAGCCTCTCGTAGCTCCTTGATGATTGTGGTGGTCATGGATTCAGATATTATTTAGATAACGACATTGATAAATCGCTGGGTATGCGTGGCACGCCTGTTCTATTGTGATAACAAGGCGTGCCACGCATAATTGATAACAAAATAGCAATGTCGTTATCAAATTGAAAAGGGCAACGCCCCGTTTAAGTATTAAGATTAGAAAAATTGTTATCAAGATAATTTTGCACTTCGTCAATATCAGCTTTACTAGTAAGGTCGGGAATGGTTTCTGATAACGAAATGGCCAGCATGGCGTTTGGAACAGCCTTTATCATCAGCCTTATGGCATTGGGCAATTCTTTTTCGTTGCGAGTGGGGTGCAGGGGGGTGCTGAGCATAAAAGTATAGGCAATTGGCCCCCAAAGCAAAAAAATATTCCAACTGATGCCTATTCTTGGCATGGTTTTTTTGATAATTTCCCATTCTTCGTCATTGGGTTTTTCGAGAAGGTCTATCAAAAAACCCGCCTCATTTTTTTTAACGATGGCACAATTCCTTACTTGGTCATCATTAAAACCCCTTGAGTCAAAATCTATCATGGCTTGGCTTGGGCAGGCCAACAATTGCCTAAAAACCTCTACCGAATAGATATTATCCGAATTACAAACAATAAACCGTTCATTTTGCCAATCTTCTTGCTGGCTTAGTGCCTGTGCCACTGCATCGGCCGTACCTAGGGGTTTTGAACGACCTTCGGGAATGTACTGCCTTGCAAAACAGATACTTAGGCCCCATGTTTGGTTGAGAGCTTGCTGGCTTTCAAAATAGGCTTGGCTAGTGTTGTCTGCTGGATTGAGTAACAGTAGCACCTCTTGAACTCCCCCTTGGGCGGCACTAAACAACAAATAATCTAAAAACGGCCTTCCTTGTTTGCCCAACCTAATCATGCCCTTTGGTAGGGTATTGGCTTGTTGCAGAAGGTCTTGGCTCATAGCCAGGCCGTTTGTCATTTCCTTTTTCATTCTCGACGACATTCCCCCTGCCAAAATCAGTAATCTATTTGCTTTCATAGTTTATTTTTTCACAAAAGTACTGGTCTTTTGGCCTAGTATCAATTATTTTTTAGCTAAGGTTTAATTGATTTTATCAACCCAGAAATCAAATTTTTGCCCAAGTTAAACAGAAGTCATTTTTTCCGTCCTTAATTCTTACCATTCGTCCTAGGGCATTTACCGTAAAAATAACCTTGATTGTGGGCAATAAATTTTTAACCCAACTTTGATTCATCAATCAGACGATAATTTAATTTGTATCAAAAAAATGCAATAATGTATCGTTCGGTTTCGGACAAAAAGTGTACGTTTTCGGACAAGCAAAAAGAAATCAG
>JAYWHL010000239.1:0-9911 GCA_043777715.1 Cytophagaceae bacterium
ATGCACAAATAGAAGCCGATGTCATCAAAACGGGCGATAGCCACAACACCAACGACCCACACTATAAAGCCCTAAAAGATTCATTACTAGCGGTTTACAAAGTTGATTCTGTCCAGCAGTTACCCTTCAATTACTCGGGTTTTCAGATGCGAGAGGGCGAGCGAATCAGTGCCAGCATTTATAATATTCATTTGGCAAAACTGCGAGACATTTACGCAAACCAAAACAGTTTTTCAAAAATAATAGCTTTTGTAAATCCCTTTTTAGCCATCAAAAACTTATCAATGGCTTTGGCAGAAACAGACTATGCTTCCTATCAAGATTTTCAAGACCAAGCCGAGGCATATCGCTATCATATATCACAGGAAATGAACGAATTACAGATAAAATACATCAGTAATAAGGCCAAAAACTCGGCGAGTAAAATAAATATAATTGATAAAAAAAACTGGGAAGCCAGCGATGATTTTGTATATAAACCGTCAAAAATCAGCTTGGTATTTGCCAATGAATGGCTTTCTATCCTATCGCTCATTGCTTGGATATTGCTACTCTATTTTATGATTATTGAAATGTCTAAAACCCTCAAAGCGATATGATACGGTTAGTTTTTATCAATTTTTTTAGGTCAAAAAGTGTAAAAATTGGCATGATTTTTATCGTTTTGGCTGGCTTTATTAGTCTTTTTGTAGGTAAGCAGTTTAGTAGCAAAACTCAAAAACATATTGCCGAAACCGCTCACTTTCAAAAAGAAAACTTGCTCCGCAATGCAGCATATTTTAAAGCCGAAATTGGCTATGTATTGTATTATGCCAAGTTTGCGTTGGTAAATCATGCTCCAACCATTAGTGGCTTGGCCATCGGGCAACGAGACGTTAATTCCTCAATCAAAAGCCTGACTATCAGAAATTTAGAAGCTCAAAAATACGATGCCGAACTCAATAATCCTTATAATCTTCTGATTGGAAACATTGATTTTAGTTTTGTACTGATTTATCTTTTCCCGTTATTGATTATTGCTTTTACCTACAATATTATTTCAGAAGAAAAAGAAAGCGGCACTTGGAAAATAGTGAGTGTTCAAAGCAATAATACCTTTTATTTTATACTTCAATTGTTTGCTGTTCGCTTGGTTACAATACTTTTTGTGTTGTTTGTTTTATTGAGTTTTGCTATTCCGTTTTTGAAAATTCCACTTGATAAAAGCCTATTTTTATTTACCAGCGTAGCTATTTTTTATATTTTATTTTGGTTTGGCTTGTGTTTTTGGATAGCATCATTGCACCGAAACTCAAATTTTAACGCTGTGATTTCGCTTTCGCTTTGGATAGCCCTCATCATTATTTTACCTGCCGCCATCAATAATTATTTGGTAAATAAATATCCCGTTCCCGAAGCCCTTGATACTACATTGAAGCAACGAAAAGGCTATCACGAAAAATGGGATATGGACAAAAACATTACGATGAATGCGTTTTATGCTCATTATCCACAATACAAAAAATATACTTTGCCCCAAACAGATTTTAGCTGGCAAGCCTATTACCCCATGCAGCAAATGGGCGATGATGCCTCTGCAAAACAAGCAAAGGAATTGCGAGAAAAACTGCAACAACGAGAAAAAGCAAGCAAAGCGATTGCCCAATTTATACCTACACTTCATACCCAAATCCAACTTAATGACATCGTACAAACGGGAATGGCAAACCAACTCAGATTTTTGGATAAAACCTCGCAATTTCACGAAAAACTAAGGCTTTATTTTTATCCTAAAATATTTGAGGAATCGCCAGTAGCTAACGAAAAATGGGAGAATTTCAAAATTGAAACTTTTACCGATAACACAACGGTAAGTTTGGCTCGGTTGCTGATGCCCGTACTTTTTTTTGTATTGGTTTTTATGGGTTTAGGTTGGTGGAATTTTCGGAGGAAAGTTTATTGAATAATATAAAAAAATTGATATTAACACAACCTGTCTTCAATAATTAAGTACAAATACAGAATAAACCACGAAGGAATAAAGAATATAAAGAGTTGATATTCAGTTTTTTATAAAAATTTATGGCTTTTTAGTTGTTGTTTTCCCATTCCTTAATTACCTATTCAATCCTTTTTTAGATGAAAAAACACGCATACCTTATCTTTATTTTCGCTTTTTTGGTAGCGTGTAAAACTACTCAATTACCGCAAAATCAAGCGAAATCAGAAGTCTCGAATCGTATTTTGGCAGATTCAGTTTTGGCTTATGCCCTTGACCATGAGGCACTTTACACGCTCATTGATACCCTGAAACCCATGAGTAGTGTAAAATTTTTACGTTTTGCCGTTGCCAAAGATTCCACTCAAAAAGATGGAGATTATCAGATTACAACCAAAGATTCGTTGCTAAATATCATTGAAAAATATCAAAAAATTTGTCAAGATTTGAGCAAAGACGATTGGCAATTTATTATGATACCTTTCGCTAGAACCGAAAAAAGCACTCGTAATATTGAAATTTATGTAGTACGAAAATCGGTTTTTGCCAAAAAAATACGACAATATCAAGCCTTTTTTGGACAATGGGGTTTTACGCCCAGTACCAATCCTGCCGTGGTTTTGGCGGTGGTTGAATACGAATCTAAATGGGATAGAAACCGTGCTTATGGTTATTTATTTGGTTATCCTGCCCACGCCGTAGATTTTTTTGTGGAAGCTCAAAAAATACAAAACGCATCGCCAGATAAAAAATTTGTACCCCGTGATTTCTTTCCAATTCCTGTTTTTGTGCAGGAAAAAGGGTATTTTACTTATGCTACGCCCAAAGGCTATAAACCCGTTGAGGTTGATAATAATTTGTTCAAAGCGGCAACCCAAACCTTAGAAAAATACAAAGCTGTTAGGAATAAATTTGTGGTTGGGAAGGGTTTGCAAGGGCTTGGTTTATGGGAAGAGTTGAAGAAATAATAAAATAATAATGTTCTGATGAAATAGTAAAATTTTATTGTTTGTTAATCAGTAAACGACTTATTTATAGTAAGTTACGCCTTCCCCAATCACAAAAAAGTCAAAAAGACACATTTTAACACAAACGAAATATGAGACGTAGAGATTTTTTCCAGCACACTTCTTTGGGTTTAATTGGTACAGGATTTTTAGGAAATAAAATCTTGCAACCCAATGAGTTTGACTTTAGAAAAGGCAAGAAACCTAAGAATATTATTTTTATGGTGAGTGATGGTATGAGTAATGGCACGCTAAATATGGCGAGTCTTTTACGTCAGCAAATGGAAGGCAAACAGAGTAATTGGCTTGAACTTTACGACCAGCAATTAGTATCAAGGGCGTTGATGGATATGGCTTCGGCAAGTTCATTTATCACCGATTCTGCCGCAGCGAGTAGCTCTTGGGGAGGCGGTGTGCGAGTGAAAAATGGTTCGCTGAACACCAATCCTGATGGCACTCCCAACAAACCTATTTTACAAAAATTCAAAAATGCGGGAAAAGCGGTGGGTTGCGTAACCACCGTGCCAATTACCCACGCCACACCAGCGGGATTCAGTATCACGAACAACAAAAGGGGCGACCAATCGGAAATTGCCCTGCAATATTTGCCTTTGAAGTTTGATGTAATGATGGGCGGTGGTGATAATTATTTCAGTGCCGAACTTCGCAAAGACAAGCAAGATGTTTATAAACTTTTTAGCGATAATGGCTATGAGGTTTTGAAAAACCGCACCCAACTCTTAGCAACACCCGCCACCATTGGCAAACCCGTTTTGGGCGTTTTTCATGGCGATGGACTCCCTTTTGCCTTAGACAGAAAAAGTAGTAAAACCCTCATGGAAAAAACGCCTTCCTTGGCTGAAATGGCGGATAGTGCCATCCAGATTTTAAAGCAAAATGGTAAAGGTTTTGTCTTGCAAATTGAGGCAGGAAAAGTGGATTGGGCGGCTCATTCCAACGATACGGGCGGCATTTTGTATGACCAACTAGCTTTTGATGATGCCATAAAAGTAGTGATGGATTTTGCTCAAAAAAATAAAGATACTTTGGTAGTAATTACAACTGATCACGGAAACGCAAATCCTGGATTATTTTACGGTGAAAAGGCAAACAAAAATTTTGATAAAATCCAACAATTCAAGCAAACCAATGATTGGTTTTTGAATGGGTTAAATAAAGAATCAAGTATTGCCCAAATCATTGAAAGACACGAAGCCACAACAACATTTGCCATCAAGCCCGAAGAAGCAAAAATCATTCAAAATGCCTACACAAACTTAAACGAAGAAGGTACTTATAATGCCTATAAATTGCCCTACAAAGCTCTAGGACAGATTCAATCAAATTATACATCGGTGGCTTGGGCGGGTATAGACCACTCTGCCGACTATGTGGAACTGGCAATGTATGGGCCTGGGAGCGAAGTTTTAAAACCTTTTATGAAGAATACAGAAATGCACAATTTCTTGCTAAAAGCCGCTGATGTAAACGAATTAGTAAAATAAAATACTTTAAAAACAGACAATTTATTTATTTGCATTACCTTTATGCAACAATGTTGCATAAAGGTAATTTTTTTATCAAAAACATGGAAATCATAGAAAAAAGAATAAACGTTTTTATTATTACAGGCTTTCTAGGGGCTGGGAAAACAACATTACTCAACCAACTGCTCAAACAGTTTGAGGGCAAACGAAATGTGGTTATTGAAAACGAATTTGGTAAGGTAAACATTGATACTCAACTCATTACAAATAAGTTTGAGATGGTTTATGAATTGACCAATGGCTGCATTTGCTGTTCCTTAGATGAAGAACTTTATGATGCTTTGACCGAAGTTGGGCAGAAAAAAGAAGAAATCGATAACTTATTTATTGAAACAACGGGCATTGCTGATGTGGGGAATATTGCCACGATTTTTAAGGTAATACAAATAGCGAAAGTTTTTGATTTGAAGAAAATCATTTGTGTCGTTGATAGTGAAAATATCGAAGATGTGATGACCGAAGCCATCGAACCCCAGCGACAACTGATTGCCTCCGACTGTATTTTGTTAAACAAAACGCAATTGGTCAGTAACGATTATGTGGACAAACTCGAAGCCACCATTCAAAGTATCAATCCATTTGCTAGAATTATTAAAAATGGAGACCTGAACAAAGACATTCTTTTTGAAGGAAATTCTGATGAAAAAGTGATTTTGAATCCTGAAATCAATAAAGAGAACGCCCACAAAATTAATAATGTGCTTTATGAATCAACCGATTTGTTTGATTATGGGGCATTACTCCATGTGTTGAACACTACTTTGCTGTTTTATTATCACCAGATTTTTAGAATAAAAGGTTTTGTTAAATGTATAAATTACCAATCTAATGATAGGTTCGAGAAGATTTACGAGGTACAATCTACGGGGAAATCTCCGATGATAACACTCGTAGAAAAAAATAATTTTGAAAAAAATCAGTTGGTTTTTATTGGAAAAAGCCTCAAAACTGATTCCATCACAAGGATTTTGCGAGGTGCTGTTATAAAAAGAGGAGATAAAGTTTTAGAAACTGTTTAGATTATGAACACCGAGCTTATATATTTTCTGTTTTTTGCCTTTCTGATGGGACTTAGGCATGGTTTAGACCCTGACCATTTGGCAATTATAAACGGCATTACGCTCCAAGAAACAAACATAAATACCTCCAAATGGAACGGATTTATGTTTTCGATGGGACACGGAATGACCGTTACTTTGGTGGGTGTAGCCATTGCGAGTTTAGCCAATTTCAATTTATTTCCAACCCAAATATTTACGTATGCCGAGTGGATTCCGATTGTTTTGCTCTTGTTTACAGGGTTTTATAATGCGTACACGCTGTTGGCAAATGCCACCGAAAGTTATACGCCTTGGAAACTGAAATTTCTGAATAGTAATAAGCCGATGAGCCTCCTCCGAATGTTTACGGTGGGTTTTGTGTTTGCTCTGGTATTTGATACTGCCTCACAAACTGCGGCTTGGACTTTGGCGGCTCAACAAGATTCTAAAATTGAGGCAGCGTTGCTCACAGGACTGATTTTTACCTTCGGAATGGTAATTACTGATACTGGTAATGGCATATTATTTTCAAAAGCCTATCACCAAACACAAAGCAAAACAACAGCCCTGAAATTACAAAAAGCGTTGGGTTGGATAGTAGCACTAAGCTCGATTTTATTAGGGTTACATCAACTTTTAGAAAAAATTAAAATAGAGATTCCCGTGAGCGACACTTTCAAAACCTTGCTTGGTTTGGGGATTGTGCTTTTTACGGTAGTGGTTAGGTTTTATCCCAAAAAAATATTAAAAAATTAAGCCCATGGCAGTCGTAGATTTATTAGAAACCAAAAAATGCTTATTCATCTGTAACGGAGGGTGTTGCATGAAAAAAGATGCTGAATTAGTAACAGTGGGCATCAGAAAACATATTGCCGATTTAGGATTCAAAGATAGCGTCCACACCGTCCGTACTCGGTGCATTGGGCGTTGCGATGATGCCCCCGTGGTTTTTTCTTCGCCAGATTCTGTTTGGTACAAGGAAGTTTTTCCAGAAGATGTGCCTCAATTTGTGCAGAATTACCTTCATTCCAACCAATTAATAGAAAAACATCACCTCCATAAAATGGGTGAAAATCAAATAAACAGTCCTTCAATTCCTACCAAAAACCGTAAAAAAAATTTAGAAAATGGAAAATAAAAAAATCCCAGTTACCATCTTAACGGGCTTTTTAGGCTCGGGCAAAACGACCTTATTAAACAGAATTTTGTCTGAAAATCATGGTAAAAAAATTGCCGTTATCGAAAATGAATTTGGTGAAATCGGCATTGATAATGAGTTAGTTATTGGAGCCGAAGAAGAGATTTTTGAAATGAACAACGGCTGTATTTGCTGCACGGTTCGGGGAGATTTAATTCGGATTTTGACCCAATTAACCAAACGCAAAGATAGATTGGATATGATAATTGTGGAGACTACGGGCATGGCAAACCCCGCCCCAGTGGCTCAAACGTTTTGGGTAGATACCGACATGAGAGAGCAATTTTCGCTCGATGCCATCATCACCATTGTGGATACTAAACACGTGTGGCAACACATTGATACCAGCGATGAATGTAAAGAACAAATTGCGTTTGCCGATGTTATTTTGCTGAATAAAATAGATTTGGTATCGGACAGTGAGCTTGTTTTACTGGAAACTCGTATCAAAAATATGAATTCGATTTGTACGGTTTACAAAACAAAAAATACGGAAATAGACCTGCAAAAATTATTGAATATTCAGGCTTTTGACTTGGAGAAAAAAGGCGAATTTATGCCTGATTTCCTACAAGAAGAACTACCGTTTGAGGCTATTTCTAAATTTACCTTAGAAAAACAAAGCTACAATTTGGTTTTAGAGGAAGGTCCAGACCCAACGATTGACATTTATATCTCAAATAATAGTGCCACTTTCGATGAACTCAAATCAAAAGTAACGGTGGCTTTTAGCGAAGAGCCAGTCATTAAAAATGCCAACGATACGCTGCAATTGAACACTTTATTGCAATTACAACTCCCTGATGAACAAAATACCTTTGTTTTTGAGGCAAATGGGGGCGATTATACCATTTTTACGCAACACGGGCCCGATGAATTTAATATGCAACTCTTATTGAATGATTCAACCGTTGAACCAACTGAGGTAATTGCATTTGAACATTCACACACCCACGACGATGAAGTGGGAAGCGTGGGGATTGAAAACGATTTACCACTCAATCCAGACAAATTTCAAAAGTGGATAGGTTGGCTTTTACAAAACAGAGGAACGGATATTTTCAGAAGCAAAGGGATTTTATATCTAAAAGGCTTCGACGAAAGAATCGTATTTCAAGGGGTTCACATGCTCTTTGGCACTTTGCCCGATAGAAAATGGCGAGCCGATGAAAAACGTAGAAATCAACTGATTTTTATCGGAAAAAATTTAGACCGTAACGAAATAATTGAAGGTTTTGAAAACTGTCTTATCAAAAAATAATGGGTAAAATTAATCAATTACTGAAAAGCCTAAGCAACGATAGTTCCGATGTGATGAATTGGAGCATAAATCTTGACGACTACGTACTGAAAATAATTACCTTGGACGAAACAAAAACCGTACTCATTGTTGGGTCGGGCGGTAAACTTCTTTTGGTAAATAAATGGACGGGCAAAACGGTTCATTACCTAAAAATACCCGTGGATATGGTGTTTTTTGCTGAAAGTAAATCAAGTCAAAAGAAGGTAATTATAGGTACGGATAAAGGTTTATTTGCCATTAATACGGAAAGTTTTGAATGCCGACATTTTTATAAAGAGAACAAATGGTTTGAGAAAGGCAACTGGCAAAATAACTATTTCTTGGCATCTAACGGCAAAACACTTTTGATTTTTGATACGCAAAATGAGCCTTTTGATTTACTAAAAAAAGATGATTCTTTTACCAGTACCATTAGTGCCATTGCGAGTAATGGAGGCTCTTTTTTAGTATCAAATTACGGTGGAATCAGGGAATATAACAGTGCCAAAGGTTTTGATAATTATAAGAATTTTCCGTGGCAAACTTCCTTGTTGGAATTAGCTTGGAGTCCCGATAAAAAATACATCAGTAGCGGCACCCAAGAACGAAATATTCACTTTTGGCCCTATCCTTTTGAACCCGAAGCCGACTTTGAGATGTCGGGCTATCCTGGTAAAGTCAATCAAATTTGTTGGACAGACGATGCCCACTTTTTAGCCTTAAATTGTGATGAAGAAGTACATATTTGGTCTTTTGAAAACGGACCTCCCATGAATCAATCTCCGCAAGTGTTGAGGTGTGCGATGGGTAAAATTGTTAAAATCCACTATAAAAACTCTTTGCTGTTGGCTGCCTCACAAGCGGGTTTTATTCTAAGTTTTATGCCCGATGTAAGTTCCAAATTTATAAACATCAGGTCGGTTGATGGCGAAATTTCAGAATTATGTGTTGATGCTGACGAAGAAACCATGTTTATTGGCACAAATGAGGGCTTAGTTTCATCGTTCGATATAGATATTTGATATGATTTTAAGCGGAAAAGAAATAGAAAAAAAGTTAAATTCAACCATTTTTATTGAGCCTTACGACAAAAAGCAGCTCAATCCGAATAGTTATAATTTACGCTTGCATAACGAATTGATGGTATATGATAATCCCGTTTTGGACATGAAATTGGAGAATACCGCTTCAAAAATTATCATTCCAGAATCAGGTTTTATGCTTGAACCCAACAAACTGTATTTGGGGCGAACGTTGGAATATACCAAAACCAATGATTACGTACCGATGCTTGAAGGACGGAGTAGCATAGGGCGATTGGGAATGTTTATTCACGTGACGGCGGGCTTTGGCGATGTGGGTTTTGAAGGTTTCTGGACGCTCGAAATTTTCGTAATTCAGCCTTTGATAATTTATCCGAGTGTGGAAATTTGCCAAATTTACTAACATAGCATTGAAGGCGAATATGACTTGTATAAAAGCGGTAAGTATCAGAATAACAAAGAGATACAGCCCAGTTTTTTATTTAAAGATTTTCAAAAATGATAAAACTTTTTCATTTTTTTGATTCGGATTTATCAATATATGCTTTCATCACAGAAACTTTAACTTTTTTAGAAAAATGAAAATACAACGTTCCAATTTTATCAAAAGCCTTTTGGGTTTTTCTATTTTTTCGCCAATTGTAGCCTCGGCAGCCTCAAAACCCAGTTTTGCTTTGGAAGCCTCTAAAATGCGTAGCGGAATAATTGATGCCCTCAATAAATCAAAAACCATGACTTTGACCATCATTGAGCAAATGCCTAATGATTTTTTTGGCTTCAAATATACCCCCGAAGCCATGAGTTTTGGCGAGCAAT
>JAYWHL010000240.1:0-3541 GCA_043777715.1 Cytophagaceae bacterium
CCATATTTATCAAAATATTCACGAGTAGCGTCAATATTCTCTTTTTTGAAAAACCAAGAGTCTTTTCGATTATTGAGGCTGCTACCAAAAAATCGACCAAACAAATAGCCCGTAAGCGAACCCAACACCGCAGCCATAAAGATAGAAACTAACAACACATTAAGGGGCTGTTTGAGCATTCCTGTACCGCCAAACATTCCTGCCAAAAATAAAAGATAGTCGCCAGGGAGGAAAAAGGCGAAGAAAAGGCCATTTTCGGCAAACACAATCAGCACAATAGCAATAAGGCCACCTGTTTGAATAATGTCTTTGGACGACATAATAAACTGAAAAAATTCTTGGATTTTGTCCATTTTTAGGCTTTGTGTGTTCGTGAAATGTTTCTGCAAAATTGGCTAATAATCTTTTTACATCATAGTTTTTTGTGATGAGTGCCAACGCTAGTGAACGATTATTTTTAAAAATCCATGCAACATCTCAAATTTATGAGTTTCTTTGAAGACGAATAAAGGTATTAAAAAGACTAAACAATTATCATGATGAAAAATAAAATCGCTTTTTTGGCTATTACGCTTGCAGGTTTTGCCATTTCGGACGTAGCCCTTGCCCAAAAATCTGATACCCGTAGTGTGGCTGGTATTACAGCCGTACAGGTGCGAAGCGGCATAGATTTGTACCTAAGCCAAGGCAATACCGAAAGTATAACCATAGAATACAAAGGTATTGACCTAGAAGACATTAGAGCAGATATAAAAAATGGTGTTTTGTCTATTTACATGGACAAAAAAGGAAATAATTGGTCATGGAATTGGGGTAAAAATAGCTCTGTAAAGGTATATCTTAGCTTTAAGCAACTCAATAGTATTGTGGCTATGGGCGGGAGCGATGTGTTTTCTAAGGGTTCGCTGACGTTCAAGGATTTGAACCTGAATGTAAGTGGAGGTTCAGACGCCGACCTTAACCTCAAGGCCGAAACCCTAAATGTATCCTCGGCGGGCGGGTCCGACACCAAGCTGATAGGCTCGGTGCGAAATCTGAATGCAGAAAGCACAGGCGGCTCCGACCTCAAAGCCGAAGACCTAGAAGTAGATATTTGTAAAGTGCGGGCTTCGGGCGGGTCCGATGCCTACGTGCGTGCCAACAAAGAAATAATTGTGGAAGCCACAGGCGGTAGCGATGTATATTGGTATGGCAAAGCCCGTGTGGTATCGCAACGGAGTTCGGGCGGGTCCGACGTTCATCATTAATCTTGAATAAACATCAAAACAAAGAAGTCTTTGCGTTGAGCAAAGACTTCTTTTGGTTATTAGTAACTATCAAAATCTATTTCTTAATGGGTACAGTTACGGCCACAGTATCCCATGCCAAAACCATATCCGTACCGTCGGCTTGGCCAACAAACGAAATCTTAAATAATTCTTGCAAAGGGGCAGCGTTGTTGCTTGGTACGTCTATCCTCAAAACATCTTTTGTAACATCATAATTAGTACCCCATTGGCCAGTTTCGCCATTGATAATAACAGTCCAAGTGCTTGCATTCGGAATCGTCCAAAGTGTATAAACTCCTGCCTTTAGGGGCTTTCCTGCAAAGGTTACGTCTTGGGCAAATGTTATTTTGGTGGCTTCGTTTGCACCCGTACGCCATACTTCGTTGTAGGGACATACTGCTTTTTGAGCATCTGTTTTTTCGGCAAAAATTACCCTGCCTTTTTTACTAGGCTGGCAATAAGCCACTTTGATATCCAAGCCTTGTTGGGTGTAACCCGCCGTAGCCGCAGGGCTTTTGGAGGTACTGATTTTAATAAAAATAGTGGCAGCAACAGCCAATAAGGCAATGACAATACCGAGGCCAATCAAGATTTTTTTGAGCATGATTTTAATATTTAATTGTTTAGTTTTTGAGATTCTTTGGCAAAGTAAGACCTAATTGTCTGATTTACAAACTACTGACTGTTATCTTACCGATGCAGGATTGCCTTCAATCCATTTTCCAGTATCGGCTTGAGGGGTATAGGCGTTTAGTTTTTCAAATAATTCATCAATGCTATTGCCTACCAATAACAAATCCCTGTTTTCGGCTTTTAGGAATCCTGCACTCACTAGTTGGTCAATCATCGTGAGGAGGGGGTCATAAAAACCCTTGATATTGAGCAAACCCACGGGTTTGGAGTGCAAGCCAAGTTGGGCCCAAGTCATAATCTCGAAGAGTTCGTCAAACGTACCAAAACCGCCAGATAATGCCACAAAGGCGTCGGCTTTATCGGCCATTATTTCTTTGCGGGCGTGCATTGTTTTGGTTACAATTAGCTCGCTAATGCCTGTATGGGCTACTTCCCAGTCTTTCAAAAACTGTGGAATTACACCAACTACCTGCCCACCATTGTCCAAAACAGCGTTGGCTAGTGTTCCCATAAGTCCCACATTTCCAGCTCCGTATATCAGCGTTAGGTTTTGTTTGGCCAAATAATTACCAAAGGCATTGGCTGTTTTTTCATGCTCTGGGTCAAAACCCATACTAGAGCCACAGTACACACAAATCGTTTTCATTATTAATTTATAAAATTTTGTGCCTAAAGATAAGTGTTATTTGTCTGAATTTAGCCAAAAAAATTATTGGCAAATGTCAGTTAATACAAAAAAAAATTAAATTCTCTATGCTTTTAAGTGGTAACTAACTATCTTTGTTATCTACTGAAACCATAACATTGTTGTGGATTTAGGATTATTAGGACTCTAAATTCCTGCCCATCACTGAAGGGCAGGAATTTCTTTTTTCTGACAATTTGAAAGTTTAAATAATTAATATCAGACATTTTGTCTTAATTTATTTTGATAATTTTGTAAAAATACGCCAAAATGGCATTAAAATAAAATTGGCATCAGAATTGTTAAATGTTTGGCATGGTAACAAACGCTTACCTTCAATATTTTTAACCATTCAAAACAAATAAGACCATGCAATTCGTAAAATTTAATTCAGCATTTCCATCGTTTTTTAATCACGAGACCGACTATTCGCCAAATTATGGCCAAGGACAAACTTTGCCAGCCGTAAATGTTTCTGAAAACAAAGAAGCATTCAGCCTAGAACTGGCAGCACCTGGACTTAAAAAAGAAGATTTTAAACTAAACGTACAGACCAACAAATTGGTAATTTCGGCCAAAAAAGAAGTCCAAGCCGAGGTATCAGAGGTAAAATATAGCCGTAAAGAATTTTCGTTTAATTCGTTTCAGCGAATATTTACTTTACCAAAAACCGTAGATGGCGATAAAATCGAAGCCCAATATCAAGACGGTATCTTGTATGTTACGCTCCCTAAAAAAGAAGAAACCGTGGTACAAGTCCGTGAAATAGCGGTGGTGTAAGCAAATAAGTAGAAGATAGAATGTAGAAGCGAGAAGATAGAAGTTTAATCTCCTGATTATCAATTAATTAAAATTTATCAAAAACCGCATTACTTTTGTTAAACTACTTATGACTTGGCACTGATTAGTAATCCTAAAAAAAGGAAGAGCAAAACTTGCACTTCCTTTTTTGTTT
>JAYWHL010000241.1:0-9899 GCA_043777715.1 Cytophagaceae bacterium
ACTAAGTGGCTTAAAATGAGGTAATATACAAATTATAGTTGAACCAAATAAGTTTAAACAGCTTCTTAGTGTTAGATAGGTACATTACATACCCAAAGGGTATAAAAAATGATTTGATTGAATAATTTCATGAAAAATATCCTATTATTTATCACTCCAATATAAAATTGGCGTGATATTTGGTCTATATTTGAGACCACACAACAAAACTCAAAAATATGATGACAGATTTATCAGCCACCGAACACCTACAAGCCCCGCTCAAAACCATACAGATTGGTATAGCTTCAAACTATGCCAATAACGTGATAAACTTTTTGATAGACCATAGCATACCATTTAATGTTGAGAGTAAAATCCAAAGCCACCCAGTTGAAGCAGTTGCTCCTATGCCACTATCAGTCCCAAACCAAGAACTTGTTTTTGAGGGGAATCCTAGGCAGAGTTACGACAGCAAAATAGCTGAATTTGTATGTAAAAAATACATTGAAAATGAACTTGAGGGTGCAAGTCCTGTGATTGAAGATATTGCCAAAGAAATGAAAGTAAGTGTTTCTAAACTGAAAAGTGTATTTAGAGAGCATTACAAAATGCCTTTTTATCAATATTATCTCACAAAAAAAATGGAACACGCAGCTTCGCTTTTGAGCAGTGGTATGAGGGCTAAAGACGTTGCTGCAAGGGTTGGATATCCACACCCGATTAAGTTTACCAAAATGTTTCAGAAACACTTTAACGTTAATCCCAAAAAATATCAACAAGGTTTTTAGCAAGGGGAAATCAGCCCGATTTTATTTTTTTCCGTGGTTGGTGGCTCATCAAACATCTTTGCGAAAGCAATATCCTTAGACAAATTTCTGCGTTAGGTTATATTTTGTATAAATTGTAAAGAACCGAAAAATCAATTAATTAAAAATACAAATCATTGACTATCAATAATTTAAATCCTTAATAAGTGGTCGTACAAGACCTAGTTTTTAAGTAGCCCCTTTTTAGTGTTATCCTTACCTCATTTCGCTGTCATTCTAATCGCACCGTCTAGCCTGATAACCTCGCCATTGAGCATTACATTTTCGATAATGTGTTTTACCAAACTGGCATATTCGGAAGGCTGGCCTAGTCTTGGCGGAAAAGGTACTTGCTGGCCTAGCGAAATTTTAGCTTCTTCGGGCAGGGCGGCCAAAAGGGGCGTTTCAAACAATCCTGGGGCGATGGCCATTACCCTTATGCCCATTTTGGCAAATTCTCTTGCTATGGGTAAAGTCATGGCCACAATTCCGCCTTTTGAGGCAGCATAAGCCGCTTGACCAATTTGGCCATCGAATGCCGCAACCGATGCCGTCGAAATCAAAATTCCCCGCTCGCCGTTTTCGGCAGGTTCGTTGTTTTGAAGTACTTCAGCTACCAACCGTATTACATTAAAAGTACCTACTAGGTTAATAGCAATGGTTTTGTTGAAACTGGCCAAAGAATGAACGCCTTTGCGGCCAACCACTCGTTCGGCTGGGGCTACTCCTGCACAATTAATTGCTCCATTCAAACTCCCAAAAGTGCTTAGGGCAAGTGTAATAGCATTTTTTACGCTTTCTTCATTGCTCACATCGGTTTGAACAAAGAGCGATTTTTCGCCAAGTTTAGCTTGAGCTTCTTGTCCTGTATTGGGGTTAATGTCTAGGATAACGGCATTGCCACCGTTATCAATAATCATTTTGGCGGTGGCAAGTCCTAGGCCCGAAGCCCCTCCTGTTACGATATAGGTTTTGTTTTTCATGGGTTTAATTTTTAGGGTTCTTTTATGATTAATACGGGAATTAAATAAAGCCACCAAGCCACGAAGTCTCTAAGTTATCAAAATTGAGCAATTAATTTCTTGGTGTCTTTGAGACTTGGTGGTTTAAAATGAGTTATTGCATAAATGATAGTTGAACCATTTTTAGTTTTTCCGAAATTAATTTTTGTGAATAAACCAAGCCCAAGCTATCAACACAAATTGGATTGGAAGCCTGATAACTGCCGCTTGGTGGGAGCCAATGGCAGGATTTTGACTAAAAAAATCGAGGGTATGTAAGGGTAAAAATACAAGCATTAAAATCAAGATTCCCAACGTTCCCCAGTGGCGATATTTTGGTATGAATACTGCTAAACCAACTGCGATTTCTACAATGCCAGACAAATAAACGATGGCCATTTGAGGTAAAAAATCGGGTACAAAAGGGAGATACCCCGTAGGTTTTAAAAAATGATTGACACCCGCCAAAATCATTAACACAGCAAATAAATAGCGAAGAATTATTTTTAGAGTATTCATATCAAATTTAAAATATATTTAATTAAAGTATTGATTTACAATTATCTATAACGTTATCTAGTTGGGTTTTTTCGTGGTTGGTGGCTGACTAAACACCTTTGCGAAAGCAACATACTTAGATAAATTTCTCTAAATTTATACAAAAAAATCAGGCATTAATTCGCTATCAGGCATTCCTGGGGTCATTTTATATTTTTCCAAATCTAGGATTCCCTCCGAGGCCAAAACTTCGTCATCAATAAAGAAATTCCCAGTCGATGTTTTGGCGTCTCTTCCTAAAATATAATAAGCGGCATCGGCCATTATTTGTGGTGTTCTGCTGGCTTTCATCATCAAATCTCCCCCCAAAATATTACTCACTGCGGCGGTGGCAATGGCCGTTCTTGGCCAAAGAGCATTAAAGCCAATTCTACCTTTATATTCGCCCGCCATGCCCAAAACGCACATACTCATTCCAAATTTTGCCATGGAATAGGCCACGTGGCTCTGAAACCAGCGAGTTTCCATATTGAGTGGTGGCGAAAGATTAAGCACCTGTGGGTTTTCGGCTTTTAATAAATGCGGAATACAAGCCTGTGAACAAACAAAAGTACCACGGGTATTTACGCCGTGCATCAAATCATAGCGTTTCATTTCGGTATGCAGCGTATCGGTTAGTTGTATGGCCGAAGCATTATTTATCAAAATATCTATTCCTCCAAAATGTTCAACGGCCTTATTTACAGCCTCTTGCACTTGTAGTTCGTCTCGTACGTCCAGCACCACCGCCAGTCCTCTGCCTCCTGCACGTTCCATATCCTCGGCTGCTGTAAATATAGTACCTTCTAGTTTTGGGTGTGGCATTACGGTTTTGGCAGCTACAATAATGTTTGCCCCTTGGGCGGCAAGTTTCAGTCCAATGGCATGGCCAATGCCTCTACTTGCCCCAGTAATAAAAACGGTTTTTCCTTTAAATGACATTGTTTTATTGTTTTGTTTTTAGTAAAAATGCCCTTGCAAACTGCGGTCTGCAAGGGCATTTTTGTTGATGAAACTTTGTTAAATTAGAACTTCAAAGTCAATGAAAAACTTAATTGACGAGCCAATATCGGTCTAGCAAATACAGGCGATGCCAATGTGTTCAATACATTAAGGTCTGTATTGGCCAAAGGCAAATTTGTTTTTGGGTTTATTACCCCGCCAATGGCGATGTCTTCGGCAGTTGTACCTTGCAAGCCATAACCACCAAACAACAATATACCTGCACTGTTCAACAAGTTGTTTGCTTGAATAGCTACTGATAACTTAGAAGTTAGGTCGCCTGTGATACCTGCACCCAATACGCCGTAAGCTGCCAAATCGATAGTGTTTCTACGATTTCCACTACGCTCCGAGAACCAACGGTAGTTGATGTAAGGGCTAAATTTACCAACACGATACGTAGGGGTGATGTCTATGATTACAGGAGCTACGTCTTTAACACGATTGCCAGCAAAATTTTCTTCAAAGAAATTGGCACGGTCTGTACTTCCTGCTGTATTTTGGTAGGTTAAACGGGCATATTTTGCACTCTGAATCGTTGCATGGGCTTTGATGGTAAAGTCGTTTGTTGGACGGAACGAAGTCTCGATTTCTAAACCAACCGTACGTGAGGCATTAAATGTAGCATCGGTAAAGAAAGAGTTGCTACCGTTAGAGATAAATAATTGCAAAAGGGCGTTATCTAAATAACTATAAAAACCTGTTAATGACACCGACGCTTTTTGAGAACTAGTTTTAAAACCAATTTCGCCTTGGGTTACGGTTTCTAAAGCACCTTTTTTGTCAAGCGGAATGTTTACAAAATTGTTGGCATAATAGTCAAGTTCAGGGGCTTTATTACCTCTTGATACACGGCCGTAAATGGCGGTTTTGTCTGACATTTTATAGTTTCCACCCAAAGACCAAGATACATAATTGAACTGAAAACCATCACCATCGCCAGCAGCATCGCTATTGGTTACATTGCCAGCGGCATCATAAGTATTGTCATATTTAAAAACACGACCGTTGTATGCCCTCGAACCAAGGTCGTAGGTTGTAAGCTGATTACCGTCTATTCCGCCCAAACCACCGAAGGCAGTTCCACCCTGCCAGCCTTGCTTTTGGCCAGTATGACGAACCGTTTCATAGCGTATTCCCAAGTCTAAAGTTAGTTTGTTGGTAGCTTTCCAAACATCGTTAAAATAAAATGCGTTGAGCGTAGATGTGTTTTCGGTTACGGTATAAGCCAAACCTCCATGTAGGATTATTCCACTAGGGTCGGTTGCTTGAAAACGTCCGCTACCATACAAGCCGCCAAAAGCACCCGCCAATGATGGAATCCCTGCAATAGCTGCTGGCAATGCCGCAGGTTGAGGGAAGGTTATATTAACCGCCGAAGGATTGGCTCCTAACGTGCTGATAACTCCGTCGGCAAACCATTGGGTATTGATGCTCGTTTTTGAATAAAAAGTACCAAACGTCATTTGATGATTGCCTAATTCTTTATTGATGTTTATCGAAGCAATTTGGTCAGTGGTTTGGTTATACATATTCAAAGGAACAGTAGCCAAAAGATACTTGCCCAATTTGTTTGGTACGTTAGGGTCCAGCACGCCAATTGGGGCTCCACCAGCTAACGCAAAGTTTACCTTTGCCAAAACGCCTCCCGTTCTTGTATCTGTATATGTTGGCGACAATACTGATGGGAAAAACGAACTGGCCAAAGTTCCAGCTAAAGAGGCTGGAACACCCGCACCTGTGTAAGTAGAGGCACTTGCCAAAGCTCCTGCCCCAAATTGTAAATATCCCAAGTTGTTGGGTACAATCAATGACGGTACAGTAGGAATTACAACGTTACCTTGATACTGCAAATAGTCTTGGTCGAAGGTAGAATATTTTGCTTTGGCTTCTAAACTCCAACCGCTGCCTAGTTCTGTTTTGTAATCTACACCAGCTGATTTTGAGTTGTTTTGGATTCCCTTTTTAGCATCAAAAATACGATAGTTGTTGATGGGAGTTCCTTTTCTTAGTTCGAGGGTATTGGGCATGGCTGTATTGATATCAATAAACGTTGTAGAATTATTAATATCAACGGCATCAACTCCTCCTGCATAACCTGTTTCTAGGTTATTGGCCAAGGCAATTTCTTTGAAAAATGTATTTTGATCGTTCAATAATTTACCATAAATCTTCAACATTCCTTTACCAATTTGTTTGGTAATGTTGGCCTTTATTTGCCCCCCAACGTTTGCTTTAAATGGTGTACTTCTTGCACCTTCGTCAGTACGATAAAACCCACCGATGTTATAAGCCCAACCTTTTACAAGAGGGCCTCCAAATTCAGCATCAAAGCGTGTAAAGTTATTATTGTTGTTGTAAATTCCTGCTTGCATTCTGGCCGAACCTTCAAATTTTGAACCACCAGTCTTAGAAATAAAGTTAAAAATACCACCTGGCGAGTTGGCCGACGTGATAGACGAACTACCTCCACGGATAGCTTCCATTCTAGCCGTTGTAATATCAACACGTTGGTACATATCCACCAACGAAAACCCCATTTGGGCACCCATTACTGGCAAACCCTCTTCTTGCAAACTGATATACTGAAAACCCACTTGGTCGTTGCCTACGGGTGCAACCCCACGGGCTACAACCTTAGAACCAACCTCGCCTGATGAGTTATCAACCCAAATACCAGGCACCGATTGCAACAAATCGCCAGTACTACGGGCAGCACGTTGCTCGATATTTTTTGGGGTAAGGGTAGTAATGGCCACCGAACTTTCTAGTTTTGTACGTTGGTCAAAAGCACCCGTAACTATCAAGGCGTCCATTTCTAAAGCATCGTCTTGTAATACAAAATTGCTTGTGGCCACACCTGTACCCACCGTAACGCTTTGTTTTACAGACTTGTAGCCCACGAATGTTGCTGTAAGGGTGTAAGTACCCGCCGCAACGTTGGCGATGGTATATTTACCGTTAAGATCTGCGGCAGCTCCTTTGATTGTTCCTTTAATCATTACCGAAGCCCCAATCAGGGCATTGCCTTGGGTATCTTTAATACTACCCGTAATGCTTTGGGCAAAAGCCGAACCCATGCCTAGTACCACAAAGGCTACTAAACAATAGGTGTTTTTTAATAGTTGTTTTGTCATAAATTAAGTTTTTTTAAATTGATTTTTGAAATAATCTCTTTTGATTTGAAATAATTAGATTGTTGCCTACAAAAGTACTAATCAAATTGCGATAATGTAAGATATTTGAATAAAATAATCATTGTTTTGTATAGCTTTTTACTTGATTAGTACCACGGATTTTACCGTTTTATCGCTAAATTTGTTCAGTTTATTGTCCAAAGGCTTCAATACAAATAACTTGATTTATGTGCTTTTGTTATTTCAAGACTGGAATTATTTTAGGGCTGGGCTTTGTTCAGTGCCTTTTATTTCCATCAATAGTATTGGCCCAAACAACTCCTCAAAAAATTAAGATAGGCTTCAAAAAAACGCCCATCCTTGAAGCCTTCGACCAAATAAAGCAAGTATCAAAAGTAAAACTCGCCTACGACCCCTCCGAAATTAACCCAAAAAATACACTTACTTTACCCAAAGAAGTAAGGACTGTACAAACCCTATTTTCTGAAATTAGTAAGCAGGTAAATCTAAATTTTATACCTATCCGTAACACCATTGTTATCACGCCAAGGATTAGCCGAAAGATAGAAAAAATGGGCGTAGTGGTTAGCACCGATTTGTTGCCCCTCAACGGACAGGTTTTTGTGGAGGGAACAGCCTTGGGATTAGGAGGGGTAAATATTACAATAAAAGGAAGCAACAAAGGTACAGTAACCGACCATGAAGGTAAGTTTCAACTCAATGCTCCACCAAGTGCTTTGTTGGTTTTTACCTCTTTGGGTTTTGAAAAACAAGAAACTATTTTGGGCGAACGACAAAACCTTAGGATATTTTTGAAGGAAGAAAACCAACAATTGCAAGATGTAATGGTGGTGGGGTCGAGAACAAACCAAAGTCGTAGTAGTGTAGATGCAGTATCGCCCATTGATATTTTTACGGCCAAAGATTTAGCTCAAACGGGTCAAACCGACGTGGGGCTGATGTTGGCTTTTGTGGCACCGTCTTTTAATTCGTCTCGCCAAACCATTGCCGACGGTACAGACCATATTGACCCCATGACGCTCCGTGGCTTGGGGCCAGACCAAGTGTTGGTGTTGGTAAATGGCAAACGCCGCCATAGTACGGCCTTGGTCAATGTTAATTCTACGGTTGGGCGGGGGTCGGTGGGGACAGACCTCAACGCCATTCCTGCAAGCCAAATAGAACGCATAGAAATTTTGAGAGACGGGGCATCGGCACAATATGGCTCTGATGCCATTGCAGGGGTAATAAATATTGTGCTGAAAAAATATCCCCAAGGCGGGCAATTGACGAGCCAAGTTGGTCAGACTGCCGAAGCCGATGGACAAGTGGCACAGTTGGCTTTGAATAAAGGCTGGAATATTTCTAAAAAAGGAGGATTTTTGAATATCAGTGCCGAAAGCAGGTTCAGAAATCCAACCAATCGGTCTGGGCAATACAATGGCTTGGTTTATTTGCCCGCTTTGCCAAATACGGCAAGCCAAACCGCCATTACCGAAAATTTATTGGCCGACCAAGCCCTGATTGTTCAACGTAATTTTAATCTTCGGCCAATGATTGTGGGTAATTCGCAATCTCTGAATTTTTCGGGATTTTATAATTTAGGCTTGCCTTTGGCCAAATTATGGGAATTTTATTCTTTTGGAGGTATCAACCAACGTTTTGGAAAATCGGCTGGTTTTTATCGTTTTCCCAACAATTCCCGTACCAACAATCTTGATATTTATCCAAACGGCTATTTACCTTATATTCTGACTAATATTCAAGACCAATCCCTAACGCTTGGACTAAGAAAAATGACCAAAAACGACTGGAATTTCGATTTTAGTAATAGTTACGGGGCAAATGCCATTGGATATAATGTAGAAAATTCGTTGAATGCCTCCATGCGAAATACTTCACCTACCACATTTGACGTGGGGCAATTAAAATTTAGCCAAAATACTACCAATATCAATATCTCAAGAAACATTAAACCCAGTAACCCAAAATCTTATATCAATATTGCCCTTGGGGCGGAACTTCGCCTTGACAATTATCAGATTTTGGCTGGCCAAGAAAGTTCCTATCTTGATGCCAATTTGCCCAACACTCCTTTGGCACAAATAAAGGCGGCAGGTTCGCAGGTTTTTAATGGTTTTAGGCCCACCAATGCCCTCAACAAAACCCGAAGAAATTTGGGTATTTATACTGACATTGAAACAGAAATTGATGAAAAATTACTCATCAATGGGGCCATTAGATTTGAAGATTATAGCGATTTTGGAAGTAATATTTCAGGGAAATTAGTGAGTAGATATTTATTCAAAAATGGCTTTAGCTTACGTGGAGGCATTAATTTGGGTTTTAGAGCACCGAGTTTGCATCAAAAATATTATAGTACTGTTTCTACGCAATTCATCACTATCAATGGCCTAAATCAACAACGGGAAGTATCTACCCTAAACAACGAAACACCTTTGGTTAGGGCTTTGGGCGTGCCACAATTATTACCCGAAACCTCTACCAGTTATAGTGTGGGCATGAGTGCCAAACTTGGGACTGGGTTGTTACTAACCGTTGATACGTATTGGATTGACATTCAAAACAGAATTGTGCTTTCGGGGAGATTTAGTAGTACTGTTCCACAAATTGCAAGTTATTTTAAGGGAACATCAGTAACCGAGGCTCAGTTTTTTACCAACGCTATCAATACCTCTACGAGAGGAATAGATTTGATATTGAATCATAAGAATAGATTTTATAATGGCGATTTGAACTTAACGGCTGCACTAAATTTTAACCGAACGCTCATTACAGATGTTAAAGTTTCACAGCAATTGGTGGGTTTGGGCGAAACACTTTTTAACAGAGAAGAACGGGGGAGAATAGAAGTAAACCAGCCAAGGAGTAAAATGGTGTTTTCGGCTCAATACCAGCAAAACAGATTTTCGGCAACATTGAGGGCAACAAGATTTGGACAAATTTCGACCATTGCCCCACAAGATCCCACCCAAGACCAAACCTTTAGGGCAAAAGTATTAACAGATTTTATGCTGTCGTATAGTCTGAATAGTAAGTTTAGTTTATCAATGGGAGTAAACAATTTATTTGATGTATATCCCGACAAAGTGGCCGACCCTCGCCTGACCAACAATAACACCGTGGTTTACAGTCGTTTTGCTACACAATTTGGTTTTAATGGAGCATATTATTTTACGGGATTGAAGTTTAGTTGGTAAAAACCACCAATGATTCAAAAACCGTTATTTCAAGAACAATTCCTTTATCAATATCCAACAACCCATCAGTAACGTAAACCAACCAAAAAGAGGTTTCAGTTGCTGATTACTCACAAATTTAGAGACGTAACTACCAATAAAAACTCCTAAAATAGACAAAGTTGTGAAGGTTAATAAAAAATGATAATCTAGTAATTGGTTGCCCGCATCTCC
>JAYWHL010000242.1:0-3538 GCA_043777715.1 Cytophagaceae bacterium
GATTGGGAACAAATGCCCAGCAAAAGACAATAAAAGAGATAGATTTTTTTCATAATTTTTAATAATTGTTGTGCAGGGTGGTTAGTATTCGTTCAACTTCTTTTCTGATTTCAGACGTAGATTTTACATAATTATTGTTCATTATGCTGAAAATCAGTACTTTATTTTTTTTGGTAATTAAATAACCACTCAAATTATAGTTATTAGACAAAGACCCCGACTTTGCGTAAATAAAAGGCTCGCCCTCTTGATACAGGTTTCGGAGTGTACCCGCTTTGCCGCCAATGGCCAGCAGCGAAAAAAGTCTTTGTTGTGGCACGATAGCATATATTTTTTGCAGTAATTTTACCAAACTCCTTGGTGTAAAAAGGTTATACCTACTCAATCCCGAACCGTCCACCCATTGTGGGGCATCGGGGAGGTCGGAAAGGTGGTTTTTGATTACAAAATCAATGCCTTTTTCGGTACTAAGCGTATCTGTACTTATCCCCGACACCATTACCATCAACTGTTCGGCCAGCATATTATCGCTCACTTGCAACATTCTTTTATACAAACTATCACTGGGCATACTGTAAAATAGCTTACTTTTGGCTTGGTTCGTTTTTAGGGGTAACAGGCTGATGTTTTTCTTGAGGGTATCTTCCAATAGGCTTATTGTTAGGGCTTTAGAGGTTTTGAATGCTACGTCTTGAACAGAGTTTGCCCTAATTTTTGATGGAATAGTATAGGCATTTGTATGGAAATCCCTCACGATTTTAGTAGTATTCGGCTCATTGCGTTCAAGGTTGGTCTGCCAATATTTTATGCTAGGTTGCCCCGCCCTAAACCTCACGATGTTACCATAAAGCGGAAACGAAGAGATTTCGGGCTGATAGTCATCGTTATAATCGTCCCAAGCCCAACCTGCCCCATAATAGCTAAGGTTTGGGGAATTGAGTTGTAAATAAATTTGTTCAGAACGATTTTTAAGGAATGAAAACGCCTTCGTAATCTTCAAATCTTGATGCAAAAAACTGGGGTCTCCCGTTGGGAATATCAACAAGGAATCTTGGGCAATTCGATACCTAAAAGCAGGAATTGAGTCGCCCAATACGCTCAGTCCTGCATAAAAACTAAACAATTTGGTATTTGAGGCGGGTGTAAAATACTTTTCGGCATTGTATTGTGCCACCATCTCGTTTTTTTCGAGGTCATACAAAGCAAAACCCGTATGATTTTGACTAAAAACGGCTGATTGTTGTACTTGTTCTTGCCAAGTTTTTTGGGCTTCAACAATAGGTTTTATACTGGAGCTACAAGCATTTAATAGACTGTAAATGAGGATAATAGCAAAATAGTTTAGGTATTTTTTGATAAACATATTCTTATTTTTTTGATACAATATCCACAAAAAACCTCATAATTACAATCTTGGCCTGGGGCTTCGGTAAAGATTTATCATTTAACCATGCCAAGAAATTCTTAAATTGCGACATCAAATCTATAATTCAACACGATGCTAATACGCAGTTTTTTCCTTTGTTTTGTTCTTTTTATCAGTTTTTTGGCCTGTCAATCGCCCAAAACTGAAACCCCAAAGCCTAGCTTTACAGGCCATTGGATTTGTAAAAATGCTTATCTTGCCGTAATGGATTCGCAGAGTATCAATCGCTCTACTTTGCCGCCTTTTGAGTTGGTTTTTAGAGATGGTATAGACTCTGTTTTGTATGTAAATGCCTTTGAAATGGCTGTTTTTCCTGTCAAAAATATCGCTCAAAACCAACGTTCAATCTTAGGTTTTATTAGAGACTCGACCTCTAATTTTACCCTTTCTGATGACGGAAACCTACACCTAATCAGTGGCAATGGCCAAATTGATTTTTTTAAGGCGGATAGTTCATTGGCCGAGGTTTTTTATAAAAAATGGACAACCACACTCAAAAATTTTTATAGCGAATCTTTGTTGTCGGGTCAATACCTTGAAGGAGATAAATTATTAAAAATCAGTCCTCTAGGCGTTATTTCAGGTTCTAAAGATTACCAACGAATAGAATTGATTTTGGGAGGAGACCAAGCCGATGGAAGTACAGATTTGGCGATTTTGAGCAAAACCAATGGCGAACAAAGTAAAGTAGCTTGGCGGCGAGTGGGCAATGCTTTGAGGTTATCCACGGCAATAAACGCCTCGAAGCCCAACGAAAAACCTTACTGGAAGGCAGGGGAGAGGCTTGTTACTTTTGTAGAGAAATAAAAGAAGAATTAACTACCTAAATACGCCCATTGGGTCAGGCATTTTGGCTTGAAGATTTTTAAGAAACTCCAAATCAAGCGAATCCATATCTAATGTTCTGCATTTATGAACATGGACCCAAGATTTTTCAAAATCGCCTCGTTCAAACTCGGCTAAGGCAAATCGTAATTGCGTTGTGGCGTTGGCGGGGTCTTTTTCTGCCGAATTATTCAATAATTGCAAGGCTCTTTTTAAGTCGCCTTCGCTCTTGTTTTGTTTGTATAAATTAATGTGCAGTGTGGCTAAGTCGGCCAAGAGGGCAGCGTTTTTGGGGTCTTCGTCTAGGCCCATGTTTAATAATTTAATGGCCTCGCCTACTTTATTTTGTTGAAAACACACCACGCCCATTCCCCAAAAAGTATCCGAACAATGGCAATTAAGCATATAAGCCAAATTGAAGCGATACATGGCCGTATCTAGTTCGCCCTCGGCCAAATATTCCCAACCTCTTTCACAAAAAAAGCGGCAGGCTTCGCTTCTATCCTTAAAACTTTCATCACAATTTTTCAAAAACGACTCATCAGCAGCTTTTTGAGTAAGCGATTTTGCCCGATTTCCAAACAATGGGATAATATTGATATTAATGATTTCGGCTCTTGTAATACTCTCTGGAAATTCGGGAATAGTTTTCGTAATTTGCTTATTACTAACCAGTTGTGCCTGTGCATTTACTAGGTTAATAACCAAGCCGCACAACATTACTACCCAAAAATACTTAGTTTTTACCCGATACATGAACAAATTGGTTGGTTTTCAGTATTATTAAACGCTTGCTACTCAATTTTATTACGTGTTTTATCCTAACAAATCAAATATTATTAAAGATACAAAGTTTTAAGACACACTCCCTCAATTTACCTAACTAATCTTTCTAATCTTTTGTCTTAGGCCGCAGGATTTCATATTCAAAAATGGCCTAAAAGATGTATCTTTGCAAACATTTTTTGAAAAGATGTAACTCATTTTTTCGCTATTCCCATCTATTATGATTGATAAATTAGAAGCCATCAGAGAGCGTTTCAACGAAGTATCTCAACAGATTGTTCAGCCAGAAAGTGTTTCGGACATGAACAAGTTTAAGCGTTTGAGCAAAGAATACAAAGATTTAGACAAAATTGTAACGCAATTCAAGGCTTATGAAAACCTATTATCTAATATTTCGTCAGCAAAAGAAGTGATTGCTACCGAAAAAGACGAAGATTTTAGAGAAATGGCCAAGGCCGAACTAGAAGAATTATGGCCTCAAAAAGAAGAAATGGAGGCCGT
>JAYWHL010000243.1:0-3534 GCA_043777715.1 Cytophagaceae bacterium
TGGTTTTCGGCCATATAAACCAGTCGAAGGGGCTTTTGTAGCACTTCCGAAAACCATTCATCGGCCTCTTCACTTACAAGAAAAGCCTCAACTTCATCGTCCCAAATAATTGTTTTAATGGGAGATTTAGCATCAAAATCCTCTTCGATTTCGATATATAAATCAAAAATATCTTTGTGTTTATGGCTAACGATTAGCCCAGAAATTTCGGAGTCGGTATATTCAAACTCAACCTTTAGTAAGGCCATTTCCGAAAATTCACGTTGGCTAACAAATCTATTTTGGTCGTCAATCAACATCCAACGGCGGTCATAAGCCAAACCACGAGCCGTAACTTTTGACTTTGTGAGCGAAACTCCCCCTAAAGATTTTATCGGATAAACAAACAGTTGTGATACTTGAAGCATATTTGGGTTACATTGGTTTTTGAACAAATATAAACGTTTTTCTATAAATTTAGCTATTGGCTATGGGGCTTAGGTTTTCAAAAATTTGGCTTTTATTTGCAAATTGAGTTTTGGCAAGAAAGTTTTAATTTTATCAAAAAATAACACAAAATGAACTGTAATATTTCAAATTTTGGGCAATTCCAAGAATATATCCTTAGCAACCCTCAAACGGGGGATTCGCTCCATGTTTTGCCACAATTAGGGGGCATTGTTAGGCAACTAAAATTATGTAATCAACTGATAATCAACGCAGGAGATGACCCGCAAACCCTTCAACATCTCAACGGATACCCTAGTGCGTTGATGTTTCCGTTTGCAAGTAGGATTCGTAATGGGCAATATGTTTTTGAAAACCAAACCTATCAACTCCCCATCAACGAACTCGCCCGCCATAATGCCATACATGGGTTTATGGCCAAACGGAGTTTTGACGTAGCCAGCCAAACTTGTACCGATTCCGAGGCCAAACTGGTATTAAAATACTCGTATCATGCTGATTATGAGGGTTATCCATTTAGTTTTATTTTTCATATTGATTATTCGCTCCGTGCAAATGGAGATTTTGAAATCGAATATCATGTCCAAAATACTGGGGTCAAAACCATGCCACTGGGTATTGGCTGGCATCCTTATTTTAGTATGGGTAATGAAAGCGTAGATAATTTATTGATAAAAATACCGTCTGACAAAATATTGATACTTGACGACAAAATGATGCCCTCGCATACCCAAACCTTTGAAAAACAACAAGACGGCTGGTTGGCTTTGAGCAACCAAAATTTAGATAACTGTTTTCCGCTTCGGGCATCACAAAACGGGCAAAGTACGTATTTATATGCTCCAAATTTGGATTTGACCTTACAACTTTGGCAAGAAACTGGCCCCGAACGCTACAATTATTTGGTGGTTTATACCCCCGCCGACCGCCAACGCATTGCCATAGAACCCATTACAAACAATGTTGATGCCTTTAATTCGGGTGATGGCCTCATCAGCTTGCCCGCCCAACAAAGTATGTCGGTAAGGTGTAGGGTAAATATCACAAAAGGAATGTTTGAAGAAAATTAGAAAGCAAAACGCTAGTAATTTTAGGATAAAACATTTTGTAAAAAAGAAAAAATAAAATTTCAGATGAATAACTCAATCCAAAACCAAGCGTATAAAAATTGGCTCGAAAACTTAAAAGTTCAGATTAAATCTGTCCAAATCAAAGCTAGTTTGCACGTAAACAAAGAACTAATTTTGTTATACTATGATTTAGGTCGCCAAATTGTGCAAAAACAAACTTCAAGTACTTGGGGTACAAGTGTAATTGAGCAATTGAGCAAAGATTTACAGCAAAGTTTTGTTGATATTTCAGGATTTTCTAAGTCTAATCTGTACGCCATGAGGCAGTTCTATTTGGTATTTTCAAACTTCCACCAAGCTGGTGGAAATTTAGATACCTTACCGCTTATCATCCAAAATGTCTGTGTAAACATTCCATGGAGGCATTTGGTGGTAATGATGCAAAAAGTAAAAGATAATAGTGCCATGACCTATTACCTTCATCAAACCATCGAAAACAATTGGAGCAGAGCGGTATTGGAATATCAAATCGAAACCAATCTCTATGCCCGACAAGGTAATGCCATTACCAATTTTAAAAATACATTACCCCAACCCGAAAGCGATTTGGCACAAGCCTTGCTGAAAGATAGCTATAATTTTGAATTTCTAACGCTATCAAGCAAAGTGAAAGAATTGGAACTTGAACAAAAATTGATTGAAAACATTACCCATTTTTTACTCGAATTGGGTAAAGGGTTTGCTTACATGGGGCGGCAATTTGAAATAAATGTGGGGGGCGAAATATTCAAAACTGATCTGCTTTTTTATCATACCAAACTCAAATGCTATGTAGTGATAGAGCTGAAAGTTACAAAGTTTAAACCCGAGTATGTTGGTAAACTCAATTTTTACCTCACTGCCATCGACCGATTGGTAAAAGACAACACCGACAAAGCCACCATCGGTATTTTGCTCTGTAAATCTAAAAACGATGTCGTGGTAGATTTTGCCCTGCACGATGTCAATAAGCCCGTAGGCGTGTCTGAATATACCTATACCCAACTGTCTGACGATATTAAAAATGCTCTACCAACCATCGAACAACTAACAGACCAACTCGAAAATGAATAAAATTCCAAACCATTTAATTATCCGAAAGGTTATTTTCCTTTGGTCTATTTGTTGTCCAATCCTCAGTTTCGTCCCCCGACAGGCTGAAACACCTAAGGAATAAAAAAGATAAACCATTGACAAATAAGTAGTTATGTGCTATGTATTGCTTTTGTAAGGGTGGTTATTTAGGGTATCAACCACGGGAACTAAGAAAAAGTTAAATTAATTTATAGTAACTATCATGATAAAATCCTACAATGAAATAATAGAATTAGAGTATTTAGATAGTCTAATGAAAGATTATAACTTTAATTTAATAGTAGCAATTTTATTGTTATTAATTGAAAAACTACAAATTGAAGCATGTACTAACCCATATCATTTCGAAGTCATCCCTTATGGATTTCAAGGTTATTACCCTGTAATTGGTGTGCAACATAAAACAACCAATTTACCGTCTATAGAAGGATTTGTAATAAATTTCTTTAATACCTCTATACCTAAAATTACCCTTAAAGAGTTTTTGGAATTTAATATGATTAACAGTAGTCATATTGAGGATTTGTTAGCGAATATTTCACGAGAGAACGCCCACACTGGTACAAGTTTACCGTAATTTGTATCCGCTCTTCGAGATGTTCCCGTAAGGGGTCATCTCGAAGCAAATGGTTGGGGTTTTGTAAACCCCGTGTAGGTTTTCTTCGATATCCGACAGGCCGAACACGTAAGGAATAAAAAAAGATAAATCATTGACAAAGAAGTAGTTATATTTGACGTTTTGCTTTCCCAAGGGTAGTTTACCTAGGCGGCTTTGTAGCATAACAAACCACAGAAACGCAAAATTAATAGAAAGCAAAACGTTATTCCTTAAAATCATAAACGCTCAAAATGCCTATTCAAAAAACCAGTCAAGACGAAATTA
>JAYWHL010000244.1:0-3531 GCA_043777715.1 Cytophagaceae bacterium
TTTAATCCTTGACGACCAAAACGGAGACGAAATAATTAACAAAATTGACAAAATATTAGTAACCCAATATGGAAGCTGTTTAAACTTATTTCTTTGAGCCAAAATTAAAAGATTAAACAGCTTCATGCAGAAAAAAGCACAGTAGCCAATATGGACTTTGTGAAAGTGTTACAGGAATGCTAGATGCAATCAAATTTAAATTCAACAAAAGCGTCCCATGGTTTTGAATCATGGGACGCTTTTTTGGGTAATATGATGCGTGGTTAATCAATCAGAATTAATCTATCAAAAACCTCTGAGAGCTGGAAAATTTTACAAAAATATAGCACAACACAGAGATTTATTTAAGAATATTGCTTTCGCAAAGGTGGTTGGTGAGCCACCAACCACGGAAAAGAAAACCTCTGAGTGCTGGACAATTTTACAAAAATATAGCACAACACAGAGATTTGTCTAAGAATATTGCTTTCGCAAAGGTGGTTGGTAAGCCACCAACCACGGAAAAGAAAAAGCCACAAACCATTTATAAAAAACTGAACACCAACACTTTATACTCTTTGTGGTTTATTTTGTAGTTACGCTTACAAATCTTTTTTCATTGTAAACGGAATACAAACCTGTGTTTTGCAACATTCTACAATGCTGATGGTTACAGGATTGCTACTGGCACTGTAACAGCCCGTGGCCGATTTCTCGAAAAGATAATACGTTCCACCCGTTACACTAGCCACATTGGCTACCAATGGCGAGGCCGAACTGTTGGACGTGTGCCATTCAAAATTACTGGCTACTAGCGTGGCTGTTCTTGGTTGTATGTTGCTTAGGTTTACTGATGTGGCTGGGCAACTGTTGTTTACAATTCCGCTAATGCTTGGCGTGGCTGGGGCGGTATCTATCGTAACCATAACCGCCGCCACTGCAAAGCACCCTGTAATTGGCTGATAACGAATCCAATACGTACCCGACTGCCCTACTACGGGGCTAGACAATTCGTTTTGGGCGTTTCGGGCGTCTATTTCTTTAGCATAGTAGGTCATGCTTGGGCGGGCTTCGGTACCGTTTACTGTGCATGGCATATTGCGTAAGTCATAAGTACCGCACGAACTCACGGTTTTACTGGCCAAGGTAATAATTCCTGCCACTGGCGACTGTACGATTAAGGCACAACAACCATCTTTTGGACAAGAAAGCCCGACCGACGTAAAGGTATATGACCCCTCTTGGCTTATTCTTAGTGAGTTTCCGTTAATGCCCGTACCCGTAATGGCTACACCGTTTCTGTACCAAGCAATGTTGGTGTAACTCGACGGTATCGAAATCTGAAAGGCATCGCCCGAACAAAGCATTACAGGCACAGAGAAACAACGACGGTCGAAATCGTCTTCGGTTTCTATTTGGTTGTTTGGTGTAGAGTTAGGGTCGGGCTGGTCAGACGAAATAATTTCGTTGCTTACAAAATTTACCCCTGCCACCATTGCCCTTGTGCTGATGGTTAAAGTAGCTGTTTGGTTGGGTAACAATTTACCGATTTCCCATTTGCGGCTCACTCTGTCAAACACACCCACCGACACCAAGGCGTTGTCTATCGGCAAACCCTCTGGCAATGTTACCTGTGTTTGTACTCGGTTGGCTTCTAATGGCCCTTTGTTTTGTACACTTATGCTCAACACCACTGATGAATTTTGTTCAGGGGTTTTGTTCATTACCTGTATTGTGGTAGATAAATCGGCATAGGCCAAGCCACTACCCGCACTTACGGCAATGTTTTTGGTTACAGGATTACTAGGCTTTGTTGCTGTGTTTTGAACTTCGCCTGTCATCGAGAAACTTTGCCCTGCCAAAACCGCACTTGGAATGACGTTCAATGTTAGTATCGGTGCTGTGCCTTGTGCCACAATCGTTCCGCTATATTTACAACTTACCTGAGTGTTATTATTAGCCACATTTTGTGATGAACAGTTCCAGCCTGCTCCGTCTGTGCTGCCCAAAGCCACACCCGTTGGCAAGGTGGTTGTAAAAGTGGTTGGCCCTGCCAATTGGCTAAGTCCCGTATTGGTAACACTTATACTATAAACCGAAGGCACATTTGTAGCAACTATCGTTGGCCCAGAGATGGTTAGCCCAAGGCTAGTTTCAGTAGGAATCGTACCATTGTTTACCGTTATGTTGGTGCCAAAATTATTATTAGCCGTGTTACTATCACCCGTTGGCGCCACAAAACCAACGATGTTCAATGTAGTGTTTGTGGCCACGCTTGACGTAGCTAACAAACTGATTGTCAATGGATTTTGAGAACTATTAGCCGCAATAGCCGAAGGGTTGGTCATGGTCAAAACACTCGTCCCGTTGGCCTGTGTGCTACTTTGAACATTCCAGCCTGTGCCTACAAAATTGCTTAGGGATATACCCGTTGGCAATGTAGTGGTTAGGGTGGTTAGTCCTGTAAATATGCCCGTACCGATATTATTTACCAATACTTGAAAATTAGTACTTTGGCCAATTTGCGTTGTGGCATTACCCGAAATACTGGCCGTTAAGTCTGGCAAATTATTAACCTCTCCCCCACCGTTTCCAGCTTTCTGAATCGTAAGATTATTACTAAAACTATTGTTGTCGGTGTTGCTATCGCCAATGCCGCTTACTGCTCCTGTTACTTTAACAACCGCCCCTGCCGATAAAAACGATAAAGGTTTTGCCAAAATACTTATCGGATTGGCCGTTGCTCCTGCTGGTATTGGTGCTGTGCTGGTACAAGTAACGAGCGTTGTGCCACTGATTTGTACCGCCGAACTACAAGCCCAACCATCGCCACTGGCACTGTTAAAGCTAACCGCCGCTGGCAAAGTTACAGACACTGTACTTTGGCCATTGTAAGTGGCCGTTCCTATGTTTTTGGTATTGATTTGATACGCCACCACCGAGCCAGATTCAACAGAGGCTGGGGCAGAAATCTGTGCAGTGAGGTCGGGCGAACCCGTTTGGCCTCCTCCGTTTTGTATCGTGAATGCTTGTGAAAATTGCGAAGTAGAACCCCCACCTGCGATACTCCCCGTGAGGGTTAGCACCGTGCCATTGGCCAAAATACTCATTGGGGTCAATTGCAAAGTTAGTGCGTTGGCATTGCCTCCTGCTGGAATGCTTTGGTTAGAGGTACACAAAACCGAAGTACCTCCGTTTTGTAAGGCACTCGAACAGCTCCAACCTTGTCCCGTAAAACCTGTATAAATCATGGCCGAGGGAATAAGCGTTGTAATAACCGTTTGGCCATTGTGTGCCGTATTGCCTGTGTTTGAGCCTGTTATGATAAAATTACCCCCATTGCCCGCCACCAACGGCGACGGCCCTGTGATGCTTGCCGACAAATTGATACTGGTACTTGGTAAGGCAATGATATTTACATTTTGATTAAAATTATTGTTGCTTGTATTGCTCTCGTTTGTTGTGCTTACATTTCCAGAGATATTAACCGTTGTTCCTGCAATACTACTGGCTGGCGTGGCCACTATCGTTAATGGATTGGCAAAGGTATTG
>JAYWHL010000245.1:0-9859 GCA_043777715.1 Cytophagaceae bacterium
AAAATGCTTATGGAAACTAGTGAAATTATTAAATCCGCTTTCGTAACATATTTGTTTAATATTCAACTTGTTTTCAAGGACTAGTTTGCAAGCATGACCAACTCTAAGTTCTAAAATAAAATCGGTATAACTTTTGCCCATTTTAGATTTGAAATATCGACAAAACGAACTTGGCGTAAGGCCAATTTCGGAAGCGATGACTTCAAGAGGAATTCGTTCCTTAAAATTTTGGATAGAATATTCATAAATGGTATTAATTCGGTCATGTTCTATTTCGGAGGGTTGATACTGAAAACCAGGCAAAGCCAAGGGTACAACGTCTGATTCGCTACCAGTTGCAATGACCACTAGACACTCCAGTAAAAAAATGAAGCGATAAGTGTTGTCTGATGCCCCAATTTTTTGCATCAATTCAGATACTATATTTTTGGTATTACCTCTCAATAACAAACCTCTTTTAGCTCTTTCAAGTAAATTTTTGAACAAAATATTCTCAGGAAGTTCCTTAAATCGCTCGCCCCATAGATTTTCTGAAAAATGTATAACCGTTGAACGTAATACATCGGTTTTGGTAAAACTATCTTCATCATACCGCCAAAAATGAGGCAGGTTACTACCTATCAAAACAATATCTTCGGCATTGAACCGAACAATATTATCCCCAACAAATTGTGTACCAGTGCCATTATGGATTTTTATGAGTTCAATCTCGGTATGGTAATGCCAGTGGCTATTAACATTTGTCAGATTAAATTGTCTGAACAAAAATGAAGCATTTTGGCTCATCGGAACTTTAATAAGCTGAGGTTTCATAAAAATATAGTTACATTGTTGTAGTATTTTTCAAATATACACAAATATTATAAAAGTATGATAAATACGCTTAATGATTAGTGAATATTCGACCAAAAATATTATTAATGACATATAGTTTTGTACTATTCAAATTTTACAGAAATAAACCCAACCTTTTGGTTAAAATATGAGGATAGATGCTCATCAACATTTTTGGAATTACGACCCCGCCAAACACTCATGGATGAATGATGAGATGGGCATTTTGAAGACGGATTTTTATCCAACAGACTTGAAACCGCTATTGAAAAACTGTAAAATAGACGGTTGTGTAGCGGTACAAGCCAATCAAGCCGAGGTTGAGAACGACTTTTTGTTGGATTTGGCTGCCCAAAATGATTTCATCAAGGGCATTGTTGGTTGGGTGGATTTGCGAGCCGAAAACGTATCGGATAGACTGGAATACTACACACAATTTTCTGAAATTAAAGGTTTTAGGCACGTATTGCACGACGAACCCGATTTAGATTTTATGCTAAGAATGCCATTCTTGAACGGCATCGCCCAACTCAATCAGTTTGGATATACGTATGACCTACTGATTTTTCCTGAACACCTAAGCAATGCCACACGGTTGGTGGATATTTTCCCAAACCAGCCCTTTGTAATCGACCATATCGCAAAACCAGCAATAAGAAAAGAAGAAATAAAAAACTGGCAAAATGATTTGAAATCCATCGCTAAACGTGAAAATGTTTTCTGTAAAATCTCAGGCATGGTAACAGAGGCACAATGGAAAAATTGGCAAAAAAATGATTTTAAACAATACCTAGATTCTGTGATAAATGCTTTTGGAATAAACCGAGTAATGTATGGTTCGGACTGGCCAGTATGCACATTATCAGCGAGTTATCAAGAACAATTTGAGATAGTAGAAGATTATTTTTCGGCATTTAGCACCACAGAACAAGCCAATTTTTTTGGTAATACAACAACTCAATTTTATAATTTATAATAATGAAAAAATTATTTACACTAATTTTTATTTTGTGTAGTCTGGTAATACAGGCTCAAAACTTTACGGTAGGAAACTTGGTGGTTACCAGAGTAGGAGACGGTGCTACGGCTTTGTCGAGTACCACCACAGCTCCCATTACACTATTAGAGTACTCGCCAGCGGGTGGTAGTGCAACAAAAACCTTGGTTATTCCAAGTACAGGAACTGATAAGATAACGGTGCTTGGTGCAACAACGGGCGAAGGACAAATAAGCCTTTCTCAGAATGGTCTGTACTTATCAGTATTGGGCTATGACCAAGCCACTGCCGTGAGTAATACAACCGCACAAACGGCTGCGAATTTGAAGGTAATTGGCAGAATTGATAATACTGGCGTAGTGAATTATACAACAAAATTTCCGACAAGTGCTAATGGGAGTGCAAAAAATGCCTTTACAGACGATGGTACTCGCTTTTGGACTGGCATTAATAATTTTGGGTATGTAACCTTAGGCCAAACCACTACGCCCACCCAAATAAACGGCTCTGCACCAAACAGAGTAGGGGGTATTGTTGGTAACCAGTTGTACTCGTTGCGAGGTTTTAGTGATTTGTTTTATACCACCACGGCATTACCAACTGGGGCATCTACCACAGCAATTGCTTTAAGTTTATCCGTCCGTCTAAATGCTAATGGCTTTGTGTTTTTTGATACAGACAATACCATCGGTTGGAATGGTACGGGCTATGACCTTTTGTATATCTCTAATAGCAATACGGGGCTTGAAAAATATTACTTTGATGGTACTTATTGGAAATCGGCCAATACACAATGTAACATTGTATTGGCAGTTACGAATGGCGGATCGGGCTATACTTCGGCCCCAACGATAACGATTGGCACACCTTGGGTGGCGAGTACTGCATATACAGTGAATCAACAAATTACGAATGGCGGAAATTTATATACGGTTACAACGGCTGGTACGTCTGGAGCAACCGCCCCAGTACATACGAGTGGTGCGGTTGCTAACGGAACAGCCACTTTAACCTTCGTAGCAGCCAATGCAACAGCAACGGCAACCATATCAGGCGGCGTGGTTGATAACGTAGGTATTACTTTCCAATCGGGTTATTTGGCTGCCCCAACCATTACGCTTTCGGGTGGTGGGGGCAGTGGGGCTGTTATCACGGCCTCTTTGCCCAACAATGCCATCAATGCTGGGTTTGGGCCTTTAGCACAAATCACAGGAAAGTTAGTAGGTGGCAAACCGACCATCTACGCAGTGGGCGGCAGTGGGACGAGTACAAACAATAGTGTGTATGCAATAACAGACAATTCGGCACGGACGGCCACCATGACCAACGCCCTAACGCCCTACACAACTATTGCAACAGCGGGGGCTAATTATGCTTTTAGGGGTATTTCGTTTTCGCCAAGTAGTGTGGCGTTACCCATCTCGTTGTTGAGTTTTAATGGTTCATTGACGGACGGAGACGTAAAATTATTGTGGAAAACAGCCACAGAAACAAACGCAAGGGAATTTGAAATAGAGAAAAGTTTTGATGCAGTAAATTTTGAAAAAATCAGTAAAATACCAGCAAGTAATAAAATTCAAGGGGCTGATTATGAGTTGATTGATAAAAATGTAGGCGAAGGAATCTATAATTATTATCGCCTAAAGATGATTGACATTGACGATAAGTTTGAGTACAGCAGGGTTATTGCTTTACGGAGGGAGTTTTCGGAATCATTAAAACTAAAGGTGTATCCAAACCCAGTGGGCGACTATTTGATGGTTTCGTTTCCAACAATAGAATCGGCCACTACGCTTTCGGTAGTTGATGCCACTGGTAGTGTCGTCATAGAAAAACAATTATTGGTGGGGTCTAGCCAATATAGTTTTGATATATCGCCCTTGCAACATGGAAATTATATCATCAGACTAATGAACGAACAAAAAATAATGACCTCGAAAATCATTAAATAGAATTTTTGCCCTCAAAAAACTACAACAAAACCACTGATAATGAAGTACAGATTTATAAAATATTGCCTTAGTTTATTTTTTGTGATGGGGTTAATGGCCTTGGCACAAGCACAAAATTTTACGTCAGGAAATTTGGCCGTAGCCAAAATAACAAACAGTTCGGTCGCCATAACCGACGACGGGGCGGCTACTGCTGGCAATGCCCTTTTGCGGCAGTTGAGCATTATGCAGTTTGCCACCACGGGTTCGAGCCAAGCAGGTACGGCAATATTGGCCATTAACGCAACGGGAACTAGCCCAAAATTAACCATAGACCAACGCCGAATTGCCCACGAAGGCCAACTCAATTTATCGGCCAATGGTCAATACTTGGTTTTGGTAGGATACAATTCAGAAGCTGGGCTTTCGGCTACGACATCGCCTAATGGCCGTTTTGCTGAAAAACGAATTGCTAGAATTGATGCTTCAGGAAATATAGATTTATCATCAAGTATTCCCACGGCAAGTGCCTTTAATAATTTTGCGGTTAGGGGGGCAGTAATGAACGGTAACGTAATATCGGTAAATGGTTCGGGGGCGACAAGCACCTCTGGCGTTCAAAATATAACCTTTGGAACTAGTACGGCTACAACATTTTTGGCCAAAGACTGCCGCTCGATTGGCTTGTTTGGGGGCAATGTGTATAGTTATTCATCAGCAAGCCCATTTACGATAGAAGGCGGCGGCCAAACAACCATTAGTGGCCTCACCACCGACAACACACAATTTGTTTTTTTTGACCTAGATAATGCCGTAAGTTGGGGAACAACGGGCTATGATTTGTTATATGTTGCTCACCGAAATAGCGGGATTAATAAATATTATTTTGATGCGGGTACATCGGCTTGGGTGGCGGCAGGTTTGGCCAATTCATCAATTCAAAGTTCTACGGGGTTTCAATCATTAACAGGGGCAATTGAGGGCGGTAAACCAACGCTTTATGGAACAAAAACAGTGATTACGAGTAGTGTTTATATTTCAAGCCATTTGGTAAAAGTAGTTGATAATGCCGCCAGAACAGCCACTTTGAGTTTAGCTTCGCCTGCGATTGAGTTGGCAGCAACAGGAAACACCGAAATGCTAAAGGGCGTAGCCTTTACGCCTAGCGGCCTAACACCAACCATTACCCTAACAGGCACAACCACACCATTCAGTACCAACCAAGGTACGGCCTCGGCAACGCAAAATTATACCGTAAGTGGGGCAAATTTGTCTGCAAACATTACCCTTACAGCCCCAACGGGTTTTGAAATAAGCACATCGGCAGGGAGTGGTTTTGGGGGAAGTTTAACATTAACCCAAACTAGCGGAAGTGTTTCATCAACAGTGATTTATGTTCGATTAACAGGGGCAAGTGCAGGTACACCAAACGGGAACATTACCCATTCTAGCACAGGTGCAACTACACAGAATATGGCGGTTTCGGGTACAGTAACAGCCGTTTCTACTCCTACCATATCCATAACGGGTACACCGCTTTCGGCGTTTACAACCAGTCAAGGTACGGCATCGGCCTCTCAAAATTATACCGTAAGTGGCTCTGCTTTAACGGCTAATATCAGTTTAATTGCCCCAACTGATTTTGAAATAAGTAAATCGGCAGGGAGTAGTTTTGGGGGAAGTTTAACATTAACCCAAACTAGTGGAAGTGTTCTTTCAACGGTAATTTATGTACGATTAACAGGAGCGAGTGCAGGTACTCCAAGCGGAAACATTAGTCATACTAGCTCAGGAGCTACGGCTGTGAATGTTGCGGTTTCGGGTACGGTAAATGCCGTTGTAGCACCCGCTATTACCATAACTGGAACTTTGGCAGCTTTTGCAACCGTACAAGGTACGCCCTCAAGTACTAGAAATTATTCCGTGGCAGGCACAAACCTCACGGCAAATATTTTATTGTCAGCTCCCACAGGTTTTGAAATAAGTACTATGGCCGGTGGTGGATATGCAAGTAGTTTGTCATTGACTCCAACCAGTGGAAGTATAGCTATCACGACCATCTACGCTAGGTTGATTGGTACGAGTGTTGGGTCGGTAAGTGGTAACATCAAGCATACATCAACAGGTGCGGTAACTCAGAATGTGGCGGTGAGTGGTACAGTAAGCACACCAGCGACTAGTTTTTCAAAAAATAACATAACCGTTTTGAGAATAGGAGATGGTACAACAACATTAGATGCAACGGCTGCCAAGGTGGATTTATTAGAAATTTCAAGCACAGGCACACCAACAGGTTTTAATATCGCCTTGCCAAGCACTGGCACTAATAAATTGGTTTTAGGCGGAGCAAGTACCACTTATGAAGGACAACTAGCGCTTTCTGCCGATAATAGGTACCTTGCAGTGGTTGGATATAATGCCGCCTTGGGTGCAGTATCATCAACAACGGTACCATCTATGCAAACATCTGAAAAAATTATTGCTAGAATTGGTTTTGATAATGTTGTGGATATGAGTACCAAAATTCCAATTACGGGAACTGGGAGTGGCTTTGGGGCAAATAATGTACGGAATGTTGCCAGCGATGATGGCTCTGTTTTTTATGTTGCTGGAAGTGTAACCGCCCGACAAATTAATTACGGAACATCAAATTCGAGTGCCATTTCGGGGGGAAATTCTTGGCGTTCTGTTAATCGTTTCGGAGGCGTTACCTACGGTATAAATTTTCAGGTACCACAATTTGCTAACCTTGGCGTTGTTCCTAACGTGGCAACCGATTTGCCAAGCGTAGCGGCGGTAAATGCTCTTCCTAATTTTACGGGCGGTGGCTCGGCAACGGGGATAGTTTTGCTAGATGCCGACCCCGCCGTGAGTTATAATACAACGGGTTATGATTTGTTATACATTACTGAAATAGGCAACGGTATCAGAAAATGGTATTTTGATGCGGCCTCAGGTTTTTGGACGCCCGCAGGCATCATAAATCCAGTTTCGGTTACGGGCATTACTGGAGGATTTTATGATTTAACAGCTAAGATTGTTGCTGGTAAACCCGAAATTTATGCCGTAAAAGGTGCGGTATCTAATAACAATATCATCAAAATTGTTGATAATGCCACCCGAACAGGCGATTGGTCGGTAACTGCCGCAACTGTTACAACCTTGGCTTCGGCTGGAGACAATTATATGTTTAGGGGTGTGGCGTTTTCGCCCGTTCCATTGCCTTTAATCACGGTTATGCCTGCCTCACTCAATTCGTTTTCTAGTTTTAGGAATATGCCATCGGCTTCGCAAAGTTATGTTGTTAGCGGAGAAAATCTTTTGTCAGATATTGTTATCAATGCCCCAACGGGTTATCAAATTAGTTCGAATGCCAGTAGTGGTTTTGTCAATACCTTAACCCTAACCCAAAGCGATGGGAGTGTAGCAAATACTACTATTTTTGTAAGACTAACCGCTACAACGATAGGTGTTTTTAACGGTAATATTACAAATTTAACTACGAACGGTGTAACTAAAAATGTCGCTTTAATGGGTATAGTAAACGAGATTCCAAGCATTACGATTACAGGTACACCCCTAAATAATTTTAGTACAGTTGATGGCCGACCCTCGGCTTCGCAAAGCTATGTAGTAAGTGGTGCAGATTTGATTGCTGATATTGCCCTAACCGCACCCACAGGTTTTGAAATTAGTTTGAGTGCTTCGTCAGGATTCAGTAATGCTCTTAATCTCACTCGTACAAGCGGTGTAGTAGCAGCAACCACCATTTTTGTTCGGCTTATTGGTGCGGGAGTTGGCACACCGTCGGGCAACCTCACGCATACGAGTTCGCTTGCTACAACTCAAAATGTAGCATTGAATGGAAACGTAATTGTTAATAATGGGATATTGATTATCGAAACACCCCTACAAGCATTTACGACAACCCAAGGTACAGCTTCGCCAACAAGTAACTATTCGGTCGGCGGAACGAATCTTACGGCCAATATTGTCATTAATTCTCCTTCCGAATACGAGATAAGTCTTTCGGCTTCAAGCGGTTATGGAACTTCGCTCACGCTTCCTCAAAATGCTGGAAATGTACCTCTCACGCCAGTTTATGTACGATTAACAGGGGCAAACGTTGGTACACCAAGTGGTAATATCGTACATACGAGTACGGGAACAAGCACTCAAAACGTGGCACTTAGCGGAACGGTCTTAATCCGACCAGTGATTACGGTTTCGGTTAGTTCATTGACGGGTTTTGTAACATCAGAAGGAACACCATCGGCAAGCCAAAGTTTTACCACAAGTGGAACAAACCTTATTTCTAATATTATCTTAAATGCTCCATCTGATTTTGAAATTAGTACGAACGCCAGTACAGGATTTGCCTCAAATTTAACGCTAACACAATCGGGCGGTGCAGTGGCATCTACAATTATATATGTAAGATTAACAGGTGGAACAATCGGTAGCCCAAGTGGAAACCTCAATTTGAATGCTACGGGGGCAGTAATTAAACAAGTTGCAGTGGCAGGAACTGTGAACCCAAAACCCCTCATTACTCTCACTGGAAGTTTGACGGCCTTTAATACCCAAGAACAAACCCCCTCGCCTACGCAAACCTATACCGTAAATGGCATAAATTTAGTGGCTAATCTGGTCTTAACTGCCCCAACTTCTTTTGAAATTAGTACAAACGCAACCACGGGTTTTGGTAGTACCTTGACTTTAGCACAATCAGGTGGGAATGTTGCCAATACCCTCATTTATGTTAGATTGGCAAGTACAGCAACGGCAGGAACACCAAGTGGAAATATTACCCATACCAGTACAGATGCCATTACAAAATTGATTACTGTTAATGGAACGGTAAGCCCTTACAGGGAAATTTTCTTAACAGGAACGCCCCTTACGGCCTTTACTACTTTTGTAGGTACACCGTCGGCAACACAAAATTTTACGGTTAGGGGCATCAACGTAACCGATAATATTAGCATCAATGCCCCAGTTGGTTTTGAAATTAGCCTTGCTGCTGGGAGTGGGTTTACCAATACCCTAATCTTGACCCAAACAAGTGGGAGTATTGCAACAACCCCAATTTTTGTGAGATTAACAGGGGCAAGTACAGGCACACCCAACGGAAATATCGCCCTAACCAGCACGGGTACAGACCCCAAAAACATAGCGGTTTCGGGTACAATAAACGCCATTCCTGTTATTACAATTTCGGGAGCATTATCTACCTTTAGTACTAGTTTGGGCGTATTGGCCAGCACGCAATCTTATACCTTGAGTGCTGTGAATTTATTAGGAAATGTTTCTATAAATGCCCCAGCAGGTTTTCTGATTAGTACCCTAGCTGATGGTGGATTTACGAGTAGTCTCTCCCTAATTCCTTCAAACGGGGCCATTACGTCAAGAATAATTTATGTGAGAATTATTGAAGCCGCCATTGCCACATCATCAGGAAGTATCTCGAATAGTGCTTTTGGAGCAACTACCCAAAATATTGCCGTAAGTGGCTCGGTTACAGGGAGTTCGGGTGCAACGGTTTATTATGTTTCACCCTCTGGAGATGATAATAACAACGGAACGTCGCCAGCCACACCCTTCAAAAATTTGAGTAAATTTAGTTTTAATTCATCGCCCCTCAACCCAGGAGATGTTGTTTATTTGATGAGTGGAACGCACGGCCCCACCGATTTGGCAGTTGGAAATACGGGTAATGCTTTGGTAGAAATCACAAAGTCGGGAACATTTGCCAATCCAATTAAATTTGCAAATTATCCTGGCCAAACGCCTTTGGTACAGTTTAATGGTTGGAATGGAATTTTGATTAAAGCCTCACATATTACCATCGATGGTCTAAAAGTGAGAGGGGCAAATAGCGTTTTAACACTCTCTGGGGCCTTGAATCAAGGCAGAAGTTGCAATAATCCTACTATGCCTTTTGAATCAAAATACAATGGAAACGGTATTAATGTGGACGGGCGACTGAGTGTTTCGGCCGTAAACCCTGTGAATGTTACCATCAAAAACTGTGAAGTTTATGAGTGTGGCGGGGGCGGAATTGCCACGCTTGAAGCCGATTATCTAACCATCGAAA
>JAYWHL010000246.1:0-3515 GCA_043777715.1 Cytophagaceae bacterium
AGGCTTTTTGGCAAATTTGGCTTTGGCGAAGGCGTAGCTGGGCATATTACCGCCCGAGACCCCGAACATACCGATTTGTTTTGGGTAAATCCCTTTGGAATAGATTTTGGCGGAATTTGTGCCTCCGACCTCATTTGTGTAAACCACAAAGGCGAAGTGGTTGAAGGCCGATATTCGGTAAATAGAGCCGCCTTTGCCATACATTCGCAGGTGCATTCTGCTCGGCCCGATGTTGTGGCCGCCGCCCATTCGCATTCTATCCATGGCCGTGCTTTTGCTACATTAGGCAAAAAACTAGCCCCACTTACCCAAGATGCCTGTGCTTTTTATGAAGACCACGCCCTTTTTAATGATTTTACGGGCGTAGTCAATGAAGTAGAAGAAGGCCAACGCATTGCCAAAGCCTTGGGCAAAAACAAAGCCTGTATTCTCCAAAATCATGGTTTGCTTACCGTTGGCCACACCGTAGAAGAAGCCGCTTGGTGGTTTATAACCATGGAACGTAGCTGCCAAGTACAACTTTTGGCCGAAGCCGCTGGCACTAAGCCCATCGAAATAAACCACGAAATGGCCGTACATACCCAAAAACAAATTGGCCTTCCAATAGTCGGGTATTTTCAGTTTCAGCCTTTGCTTCAAAAAATACAAAGAGAACAACCCGATTTTATGAATTAGGGCATTAGCCGTAACCCTAACGCACACCAATAGAACGATAGAAAAACAAAACTCAAAAACAAAAAAATATGCTAGGACTTAGAACAACAATTTATAAAGTTGGAGACATTCAAGAAGCAACAGAATGGTACTCAAAAGCGTTTGAAACAAATCCGTATTTTAACGAACCTTATTATGTTGGCTTCAATATTCATGGATATGAATTGGGACTTCAACCAGAAGAAAATCCGACTTTGGATAAAATTGAAAGCGTAGTTTCGTATTGGGGCGTAGAAAATATTCAAGAAATTTTTGACAGACTGATTGAATTAGGAGCAACCGAAAACGAAAAACCATACAATGTTGGCGAAGAGATGATGACAGCGACTGTTAAAGACCCATTTGGAAATGTTATTGGCTTAATTTACAATCCTTACTTTAAACTAAAAGACTAAACAATGGCCTCAACCCAAGATTTTGTGGATTTTGTTATGCAACAAATCGAAAATGCAGGGGAAATAACCGCCAAAAAAATGTTTGGCGAATATAGCATTTACGCTGACGGTAAATTATTTGGACTGATATGCGACAACAAATTATTTATCAAACCAACCGTTTCGGGGCGAGAGTTTATTGGAAATGTTGTTGAAGCACCGCCATACGAGGGAGCAAAACCAAGTTTTTTGATAGAAGAAAAAATTGAAGACAGCAATTGGTTAAATGAATTAATCAGGATTTCACTCAAAGAATTACCAACACCAAAACCAAAAAAGAAAAAATAAACCCAAAATGAAATGAGCTAAAGCGAAGAAGATATTGCCAAAAGCAGAGCTGAATGACCTATTATACTACATTTTCCTGCCTTCGGCCATAGCCAATCCCCTATCGGCTTTTAGGCTATGAAGTCAGAAAATACTACATAAGCCTAACAAAGCGTTTATGTATCAAAACCAAACATTTATAACAATGAAACCAAAAAAACTGGCTTTATGCCTCTGTTCTTTTTTTCTGATTATCAACACTTTACAAGCTCAAACGCCAATGCCAATGCAACCCGACCGCAAGATTATTGAAGTAACTGGCACTGCCGAAATGGAGATAATTCCAGACGAAATTTATTTTTCTATTTCCCTAAAAGAGTATTTTCAAGACGAAAAAAATCAAAAAAATAGGGTTTCGATTGATGTCCTCGAAAAACAATTAGTAACGGCCATAACCGAAGCAGGTATTAAAAAAGAAGACCTTAGCATTGGCTCGATGGGGGGTTACAAAAATTGGTTTGGCCGAAAAAAACCGCAGTTATTTCTCGAAAACAAACAATATGTTCTCAAACTTAGTAACCTCTATAAACTAGATAATATTATGTCTCGGATAGACGAACGGGGCATAGAGTATGCCAACATTAGCCGAACCGAACACTCGAAAATTAGGGAATTTAAAAAAGAAATCAAGACCAAAGCCCTGCAAGCAGCCAAAGAAAAAGCAACTTATTTGTTAGAAGGAATCAACGAAAAACTAGGTGAAGCCCTAGAAATCAGAGAAATAGAAGACGGCTCGTATTATCCACAGCCACAAATGATGATGGTTAGGGCTTCTAATATGAAGATGGAAGCCGACGCCATGCCCGCTCCAGAAAGCAATATTGATATTCAGAAAATCAAGATTTCTTATAAAATGCAAGCCGTTTTTAAGATAAAATAAAACGAGTCGTTGAGGACTGACTCCTGATTACTTTCTAAAAAAAATAAGGGCAAAACTGTCCTTATTTTTTGTTTTTGAGCATCTGTACTTTTTCAAAATCCAAATCTCTGTTTTGAAGTACATCACTCCATTGATAATTTACAAGGTGTTCAGGTATTACGCCATGACCAGTATTCAGGACTTTTACGGCATTGTAAAGTTTGAAAAGCGGGACTCTTATTCTGATTTTTGTTTCGGGTAGGGTCAGATACGGAATAACCCAAGCCGTGCAGCCCGCAACTCCGCCGCCAGTTTCTCGCCCAATAATAGTTCCCCTTTGGTGGGCTTGGACGATAGCAGGAAAAATAGATGCTGCCGAAAACGACCCTCCGTTGGTTAGTACATACAGTTTGCCTTGATAATGGTTTTGTTTGATTGGCTCTATCGCTTTTGTGGCTGCCTTTAATGTCAAATGCCCATTTTGCTTCTTTTTGGCGTAGATTCCCAAAAACATTCCAGTAAAAAAACGATTCTTGAAATTACGATTTGGTCGCCAAGGCAAGGCATCTACGTCGCTATGTACCACAAAAGTACTATCCAACAAATACGACAAAAGTTTACTTGTGGAACTGGCCTTGCCTCCACCATTGCTCCTAACATCAATAACCAAATGCTGTATATTCCGTGCCTTAATTACTTCAAAACACTTGGCATAGAGGGTTTTATAGTGTTTTTGACCAAAACTTTGTTGTGTTAAAATGGCAATGGTTGAATCTTTTTCCCAGAGGCGTAGGTTGATATTATCGTTACCTACTAATCTTTTAGAAATCGGAACGAGCGGTGTGCTTGGCTTGGTTTTTGCGATTGGTTTTTTCTTTTTATCTTCTTTTTTACTTTTCAATAAAAAGGTTTTTCCCTGACCCAGCGAATCTCTCAAAACGATTGAATAAGCATCTTTTTCGCCAAACCAATACCTGTAATAATTATCAAAATAGGCTTGTACTACATATTTTTTATAGGTTTGATTATGTCCGTCCGAATTTGTAAACCTAAAAATCGTATCATAAATAGCTTGGGCGGTGTGTCCATTTATGCTTATCAATTCCGAGCCTTTTTTGATGGTACTATCGCTGCTGTTATTATCCAAAACGTGAAACTTGTTATCAAAATATCCAAACAAA
>JAYWHL010000247.1:0-9807 GCA_043777715.1 Cytophagaceae bacterium
GAAATAGTTACGAAATATTTTGAAAGCTATCAACAATTAAATAGCTTTACGCCATAATTTTTTATTCACTAAACAAAAAAACAATTCTTATGGGACTCATGTCATTTTTTAAGGGCGTTGGCGAAAAAATATTTGGCCAAGACGAAGTAGAAGTACCTGCCGCACAAGCTGCTGTGGTTGAGCCACTTCGTGCTAGTAAGTTGCTAGAACACGTAAAAACCCTTGGACTAAAATACAACTCATTGACTGTGAAAACGGCTGGCGACACCGTAACGATTGAGGGAACTTGTGATTCGCAAGAGGATTCAGAAAAAATAGCCTTGGCCGTGGGTAATGTTGAGGGTGTAAACGTGGTGGATAACAACCTCGTAGTAACCGTTCCAACGCCTCCATCAACGTATCATACCGTAGAAAAAGGCGACACGTTGTCTAAAATTGCCAAAGAAGTTTACGGCGATATGATGAAATATCCTGTGATTTTTGAAGCAAACAAGCCAATGCTTAAAAGCCCAGATTTGATTTATCCAGGCCAAGTATTGCGTATTCCTGCCTTGTAATTTTAGGAAATAGGCGTAAGTTTCGTTAAATAAAAAATCCGATAGTTTGTAAAAGCTATCGGATTTTTTTGTTGGTTTCGCCAATATGTTTGATGAGCCGCCAACCACGGAAATGGTACGAATACAAACTAAACCACAAAGGAACAAAAAACACAAAGAGCTGATAGTCAGTTTTTTATAAATATTTTATAGTTTTTGGCTGAATACTGGACATTTTTATAAAATATAGTGTAACATAGAGATTTGTCTAAGAATATTGCTTTCGCAAAGGTGTTTGGTGAGCCACCAACCACGGAAAAGTTTCAATAAAATCATGGTGCCGAAAATATCGTTTGCATGGCATCTTCATACAAAAATAGCCTTTCGTTGAGGGCGTTTAGGGCTTCGTTTTTGTGTTTGGTATGCACCAATAGCGAAATATTGTTTTCGGAGGCCCCATAAGAAATCATTCGTATCGGAATATTCCGCATGGCCTCTAGTACTTTCAAGGCTATGCCTTCTTTATCTGCCGAAAAATTACCCACAATACAGATAATACTTTGGGCGTCGTCGTTTTCTTCGAGGTCGGCAAAAGTCCTAAGTTCGGCCATGATTTGCTCCAGGTGTTCGGGGTTATCAATCGTTAGTGATATCGATACCTCCGAGGTCGTAATCATGTCCACAGGCGTTTTATATTTTTCAAAAACCTCAAACACTCGCCTCAAAAAACCATACGCATTGAGCATTCTTGTTGAATGAATATAAATGGCCGTAATACCATCTTTGGCGGCAATGGCTTTTATTTCACGGTCGGAGGTGTTGTCGGCGATGAGTGTGCCAAAAGCCGAGGGCTCCATGGTGTTTTTTAGCCTCACAGGCACGCCATATTTTTGGGCTGGGGTGATGGTGCTTGGGTGGAGAATTTTTGCTCCAAAATAGGCCAGTTCGGCGGCTTCGTTAAAGGTTAATTCCTTGATAGGGAAGGTCTTACGTACTATTCTTGGGTCGTTGTTGTGCATACCGTCTATGTCGGTCCAAATCTGTACTTCTTCTGCCCTGATGGCCCCACCAATGAGCGAAGCTGTATAATCCGAGCCACCCCGTTTTAGGTTATCAACTTCGCCACGGGGATTTCTACAAATAAATCCTTGGGTTATAATAATCTGTTTGTCGGTATGTTGGGCAAGAATTTCCTTGAGTTTATCTTCCGTAAATTGCAAAACGGGTTCGTTGTCGGCATCTATCAACATGAAATCTAGGGCGGGTAACAGTACCGACGGCGTGCCTTGTTCTTGGAGATAAGCTGCAAAAAGCTGGGTACTCATCAACTCGCCTTGGGCCACCATTTCTTTGTCTTGTTTGATGCCAAAGGGCCTGATGGTGGTTAATGATTTTATAAACGAAAACTCTTTTTCTACAATGGCTTGGCCTTTGCTTAGTCCGTCTGGGGTATTGAAAAGCTCTACCACAAAACCATCATAATGGGCTTTGAGGGTGTTGATTTTTTCGGTAATCTCAGCACTATTATTGGCCTTGGCGGCCTCTGCCATAGCGATTAAGGCGTTGGTTGTGCCCGACAAGGCCGATAGCACCACTATTTTGCGTTGGCCGTCTTCGACTACTAAATTCTTGATAGCGTGCATACGTTCGGGCTTCCCGACCGACGTACCTCCAAATTTCCAAACTTGCATTGTTGTTATAATGGTTAATTGATTTTGTTTTTTAGAACCGTAACTGGAAGTTTAATTTAAAATATAACTGTTCGCCTTTTTCTACATAAAGTTTACCAAATCTGTGCCTTGTTGATGAAGGGGTTTCTAGTTTAATGTTTTCAAATAAGTAATTTTTAAGATTTTCTGTTTCAATAATATGAAATCCTACACAATTACCATCGTTTTTCATAATAATTGCCCCATTTGCTTCGTAAATACCGTTCCATTTTGTGCCTGCAAAAAATCCCAACAGTATATCAATCAATAGTTTTTTTATCTTATTGGTAAGTAGCATTTCAAAATCTTCTCCTTGTTCAAAAGACAATAGTTTAACTATTTCTGAAATAGACGAAACTCGTTTTTTATAAAAACATAATAGTATTTTGCCCACAATTTGAGGCATATCGCTATCTACCATTTTTAGATTAAAATCCATCAGGTCTCGTTCAGCCCCAACATATTCAAATTGCCCTCCCAATTCTTCAATGGCATTAATTCTATCTTTTAGTTTTGAACTCGTATTAATGTTATTAATTTCATCAATTACACTTTTATCAAGCCCTTTTATTTTGAAAATAAAATTGGTGTTGCCAGATGCGTTTAATAAGGTTGGTTTACTCCCTAAATATGATTTTATGCCAAAACCTTCATTCTCTTTATAGATTTTGTCATTTTCTATATCCAAAAGTATGTCTGCTTTTTGGTGGCTATTTCCTCCTTTTACTACATTAAAACCCAAAGTATCTTGAATAATGTTAAATGCAGGAATCTCAAAAGTTTCAGACTCGCTTTTGATATTAGCTACCAACATATTGATAGTTTCGTTACTGATAATTTCAGAGATATTTATTGTTTTTTCGGTCTTATCTGATTTGTTTTTAGAAGTAATCGTTGAAAGATTTGACAATAAAAATTCAAGATGCAGATTGCGAGTAGTTACTTTATTTATTTTAAAATAGCTATCCGTTTTATTGAGTTTAGAATCAGACAAGAATAGTTGTTTTTCTAACAATAATTTTATAAAAACAAGTAACTCTGTCCATTCTCCTTTATTTTTTGTAGGTTTCAAATTACTCTTTTGGGGTGTTAAATTTTCGATATGATTTAATATATTTTTGGCAACAGCTTGTACGGCATCTACGGCTACACTGTTCCCTAATTGCTTTATGGCTTGAGTGGGGCTTACAGGGAACTCAAATTCATCTGGAAAACCCTGCATTTTTCTTGCCTCAATGTATGACAATCTTCTTAATGTGCCATCAACGCTATAATTATCCCAATTTCTACGGTCTGTAATGTCTGACCCTCGTCCACCAATTCTAATCGTAAAACCAATCTCTCTTGTGCATTTCCCTTGCCAAACATCGCTCATCGTAAATTTTAATGGCGTAGGGGGTGGAAACGAAAACCCTTTCATAAAATCTTCGTCTCTAAAACCTACCATAAAAGCCCTTGGGCGTAATTGTGGCAAACCGTAGTCGGAGGCCTGAACTACTTTATAATAAAAAGAATAACCCAACTCTTTTTCTAGTGTTTCTCTGATTACTTTGAAAGTCTTGCCTTCGTCATGTGAGACAATTCCCCTTACATTTTCTAAAAAAAAAGCCTTTGGTTTTTTAACTTCTATGATTTCGGCGATGCTAAAAAACAGATTTCCCCGTTCGGAATGATGATTATCATCAAAACCCCTTTTGTATCCCGCTTGGCTAAATGGTTGGCATGGAAAACCAGCACAAAGAATATCAAAATCAGGTATTTGGCTTGGGTCTATACTTCTGATGTCTTTGTTGAAATTGCCGTTTTGAAATAAGGCTGGGCTAATTTTTTTATGATTTGTCTCATACGTTAATCTAGCGGGGTCATCGATTTCAGAGGCAAAAACACATTCGCCGCCCAATCGGTGCATCGCCAAATGAAAGCCTCCAATACCAGCAAATAAATCAATAAATTTGAATTTCATAAACTGTAATACTATTTAGATTGTCTTTTTATATAGTCATTAACTGTTTTTTGCATGGTTGTTTTTACTTGTTCCCACGTAATTCCTTGTAAATCTATTGGGTTGGCGTCTGGTTCGGCATCTACAAAATAAGTCATGGCTCTGAGTACATGGCCTGGGTCGCTTTGGGGGTATTTAAATTGGTAATAATCAAGCATTTGCGTCAAACTAAAGTGATTCAGTAGTTGAGCAATATCCCAAAAATCTTTTTTTACGCCTCTTGTTGCCATTGCTTCTAATTTCATCGGAATAATATCTTCTATTGATAAAAACCTTATGTTGTCTATCAATTCAATGCCTTTTATATAACGATATTGATACAAAATCATATCAACTTTTATGTTATCTATCATCAACCATACGGTTTGTTTGCGTTCGCCGAGTTTGATAGTGTGGGGCATTTTTTTGTAAATGGCTTCAATAACTTCTTCTTTTTCAAAAGGTTCGTTACAAAATAAATCTAAATCAGTTGATATTCGATGTCCGTATCGTAGCGAAAGGTTAGTGCCTCCAACCAAGGCGAAATTTGATAGTTCTGGCATATCCATTAAGTTGGATAATAATTGCCAAATCCTGGGTTCGACTGTATTTTTAAACAATGCACTCATAACGTTTGCCAGTTAGATGTTCTATTTTGGCGGCGTTGATAGGCTACAAAATCTGATGCTTGGCAGTCGAGAATGACACATAAAAACGAGAGTGTTTGTGGCTTAAAGTAAGCACCATGAACAATCTCTTTTCTGATTCTGTCTATTCCGTAATGTTTTATTACGGCAATCATATCGTTTTTTGTACCATAATTAAATACTTTACACATTACAAAAAGGCTATTTTTTTCGGGGTCAAGTCCCTCAAAATCAATATCCCAAAAAGCCGTTTTTGATAATTGTAATACGTTCATTTTATTGAAATTTATTTCTCAAATTAGTTGCCAAAGTAGGTATAAATTTAGCAAAATGATTACGAGGGCAATGCACCAACTGATAATTTTTAAGAATAAACGATTGGCAAAAACGCCCATTTTTTGTGGGTCGGACGTAAAAACGATAAGCGGAACAACCGCAAAACTTAGCTGAACAGATAATATTACTTGGCTCATTACCAGCAAATTAGCCGTTCCTTTATTGCCATACAACAGCGTAACCACTAGGGCAGGCACGATGGCCACTAGCCTTGTTACTAATCTTCGCAACCAAGGTTTTAGTTTGATATTCAAAAAGCCCTCCATCACTATTTGGCCAGACAATGTACCCGTAAGTGTGGCGTTTTGGCCTGCCGCCAACAAAGCTACCGCAAACAAAATACCTGCCCATTTAACACCCAAAAGGGGGTCTAATAAATGATGGGCGTCGGTAATATCGGCCACTTGTTGATGCCCCGATGTATGAAAACTAGCGGCTGCCACTATCAAGATGGCCGCATTGATAAAAAACGCTAAACTTAACGACAGCGTAGAATCAATAGTAGCAAATTTTATGGCACTTTTTTTGGCTATATTACCTTGCCCAAAAGCCCTTGTTTGTACGATGCTAGAATGTAAATATAAATTATGGGGCATTACGGTTGCCCCCAAAATACCAATGGCCAAATATAGTTTTTGAGGATTACTGATTATCTCTGGTTCGGGAATTAGCCCCAAGGTAATGGCCTGAATATCAGGATTAGACACAGCAATTTCGTAAATAAAACAAGCTAAAATTATAAAAATAAGCCATGCCACTATACTTTCTAAAACCCTAAAACCTTTGCCTTGAAAGTACAGGATTACCAGCACATCGAGTACCGTAATGACCACCCCCACCGAAAGCGGCAAACCGAAGAGTAGATTCAAGGCAATGGCCGACCCCAGCACCTCGGCCAGGTCGGTGGCGGCAATGGCTATTTCGCACAATACCCACAGGGCGATATTTACAGGTTTTGAGTAGGTATCTCGGCAGGCTTGAGCCAAATCTCGGCCAGTGGCTATGCCCAATTTGAGCGAAAGGTGTTGGAGAATAATGGCAAAAATACTAGACAAAAGCACCACACTTAGTAAACTATACCCAAAAGCCGCCCCACCTGCAATGTCGGTTGCCCAGTTGCCAGGGTCCATATATCCCACAGCCACCATGAGTCCTGGGCCTAGAAAAGCCCTTAGTTTCCTAAAAAAAGGGGCGTTTTCTGGCACTGGAACAGAAGCAAAAACTTCGGGCAATGAGGGCGTATGGCTGGGTTTGGTGGGTTTCAAAGGTTTTTTGGGTGGCAATTACAGATTCTTATAGTTTTTTCGATACAAAATTCGTTTATTTAGATGAAAACCTATTCTAAAATTTAGAAATTAAATAGCCAATGTTCCGATTTTTTATATTACTGGGCGTTTTGCTCCACTATCAGGCCAATGCACAGGCCGTTTTTGTTAATAATTCGGTGTTGTCGGGGGCGGTGGTGAGCATCAACGAGATGAATGGCCTAGAAATTCAGGGGAATCCCTATCTCGATGAAATTTTTGTGGAGGGTACGTTGGGGATTAACCTCGAAAAACCCCTGCCGCTCAAACTGCGTTACAATACGTTTTCGGGCAATGTAGAATACCAAGGCCAAGACGGCAGGGTTTACTTTGTTTCACCCAAACACCAAGTTTTTTCGGTACGTTTCGGGAATTATTATCTTAAAAACGGCTTTGCCAAAACCGAGCAACAAACCGAACAATCGATGTATCAGATATTGCATGATGGCGAAACCAAATTACTGAAATTTACGAAGGGAATTCTTACAGACGTAACCACCTACAACGAAGCCGCCAAGCAAAAACGTTATGATAGTATCGAATACTATTATGTAGAAATAGATGGAGCGATGCTCAAAATAAAACGCAATAAAGATAGTATTTTGGAGGCATTGCCCAAACACAAAACCGAACTGGAAGCGTATATAAAAACCGAAAAAATGAAGTTTAAATCTTGGGAGGAGGTTGTTAAATTATTGGTTTTTTATGAAGCTATTTAATGCCTTAATTTTGGTCATTGGCAATGGTTTGGCCAAAGGATTATAATAGTTGAATGTTTTGCTTTATTTTTGTACTAGAAAATTTCAAAAAAATAGCCTTGGTTACCCCTCCCTATGGAAAAAATTGATAAAGCCTTTGGTGATTGTACGTTGAGCTACTTAGAGGATAATTTTGGCCTAAGACCAGTTACGGACTGTTTGCATTTAAATGCTTGGCTTTATGCCCCGATAGATGTTGATGCTACCGAAAAAAGCGAAATATCTTTACTACAATCGTTGCTTCGCCATAACGTATTGCACTGGAACGAACAGGAACTCTCGCTTCATTTTATTGGCCCTATTTTCTCATTAGCTCGTTTTATTAGTTTAGACCTAAAATTCAATCTTTTTGCCGAACGAGCCATTGAGGCAGTGGTTACGAACGTTGATAAACAGGAGGTTCGCCTTTTTGGTAAGCCCGATGGTTTGGTGGCCACAGGTTATCGAGAACCCAAAACTCCTTTTTTTGCATTCCAAGAATATAAAAAACACAAAGAACCTAATGGCGAACCCGAAGGACAATGTTTGGCGGCATTGTTGGCTGGGCAATATATCAACAAAAAGCCCCAGCACGTGATGTATGGCTGTGTTGTGTCGGGTCAGAATTGGTATTTTATGACCCTCTTCGGTAATGATTATTGTATTAGCCCCGCTTATTCTGCCCTCACAGATGAATCCTTTTTTATTTTTAATGCCCTCAAATCTCTCAAAGAAATCGTTAAGGGGCTTGTTGCATAGCTGAGAAATTGCGGTTATCTGATAGTTTTTTTCCGTGTTTGGTGGCTTACCAAACACCTTTGCGAAAGCAATTTATAATGTCCAAGTCCACAACTTAGTAGCTTTACCTTACCTCCTAAAATCAACATCTTCATTAAAAATTCCTCTGTCGGCCAGCCACTTTTTCATGGCTTTGCCTGTGCCTCCTGGCCATGGGCGAATGTCGCTGGGGTTCATCAAGCGATAGTCTATGAGTTCTTCGGAGAGAGAAATCTTACCTGTGGCTTTTACGTGATAGGCAATAATCACTTGGTTCATTCTTGCAAATTCATACACGCCTATCAATTCTATAATTTCGGCATCTAGGTCTAGTTCTTCTTTTACCTCTCGCAAAACGGCCTCGTTGGGGTCTTCACGGGCTTCTAAAAAACCCGTTATCAAAGCAAACCACTCGGGCGGCCAAGCGGCGTTTCGAGCCAAAACTATCTTGCCTTCATATTCTACAATGGCCGCCACAACTGGCGTGGGGTTGTTCCAAAACACATAAGTACAGTTGCTTTGGTCGGGGCATTGAATACGGTCAAGGCCGTCCCGATTTACGGTTTGGAGGACTTTACCACAATTTGGACAAAAATTCATTGATAGTTTAGGCATAGGTTTTGAGCGTATTTTTTTTGAAAGCAAAATTTAATCCACAAAGTTATATCGGGATTAGAATGATTTATGGGATTTACAGGAATGTTTGATTGATTAGATTTAATTCACAAAGTTATATCAGGATTAGAATGATTTATGGGATTTACAGGAATGTTTGACAGATTAGTTTGATTTGCAGGGTTTTGGCAAGTTGTGTGGCGTTTAGGCTTGATGCAATAGTTTTAGTATTTTTGTGGAACAGCTATCAAAAACGAAAAGAGCATAGTTTTTTACCCTTTTTTTTGTTTTTTACAGAGGCAAAAATCTAAGTGCTAGACAATTTTACAAAATATAGCATAACACAGAGATTTGTCTAAGAATATTGCTTTCGCAAAGGTGGTTGGTGAGCCACCAACCACGGAAAAGAGCATAGTTTTTTACCATAATTTCTGTTTTTCGTAGAGGCAAAAATAATAAAACATGAACATTACAATTCCGATATCGGTGGGCCGGTCAGTTCAAGAAGTTTGGGAAGGTTTTAACGAAAACCTGTTCCTAGCACTTAATCCACCGTTTCCGCCTGCTAAGTTGCTCCGCTTTGATGGCTCCATGAAACACGATGAGATTCATATAGAACTCAATTTTATTTTTTTTAAACAAACTTGGATTAGTACCATCACCGACCAAATGGCCAGTCCCAACGAGATATATTTTGTTGATGAAGGTAAAAAACTACCTTTTTTCTTACGTTACTGGAGACACAAACACAGGATTGTAAAAAACGGAAACGGTGCAACCATTATCGAAGAAATAACTTACAAAACACCTAGTTTAATAACCGACTACCTACTGTATCCATTGATGTACCTTCAGTTTATTTATCGAAAGCCCATTTATCAAAAAATATTTAAAATTTGAGCGATTTTCCCCAACCTTACTGGGCGGAGGTTAAAACCAACATCAGAAAATTAAACCCAAAACCTTAACCCTCTAAAAATTCATTCTATGAAATTTAATGTTACCACCCGTATTATCCTTGGCCTATTGATAGGCATATTAGTAGGCTATCTTATTTTTGGGTACAACGACGGCAGTGCCGAACGTACCGATACGATTGGCCAGATAGTCAATCTATTGAATATGCTTTCTAAAATCTTTTTGAGGCTTATTAAAATGATTATTG
>JAYWHL010000248.1:0-3501 GCA_043777715.1 Cytophagaceae bacterium
GCAAATCAATCCACATTTGCTATTCAATGCCTTTACGCATCTTCAAAAAAACATTCTTACTCAATCGCCTATTTCAGAAGAAATCATTATTCAAATTGCTGACCTCACTCGCTATTCTTTGAAAATGAGTACACATATTTTTGTAGAACTTTCCGAGGAAATCGCTTATTTAACAAGCTACATCGAACTCGAAAAACTACGACTAAACAAAACAGTAAGGGTTGATTTTGAAGTACAAGAATTGATTAAACACACCAAAATTCCCGTGATGTTATTGATTGTTTTGGTAGAAAATGCCTTCAAACACGTGGAGGCTGGCGGGTATGTAGAAATAGTACTTTCGGCAGAACAACAAGACCTGTTTTTTTCTATTGAGAATAGTACCACAAACCGAATGGACGTATCGAGTACTAAGATTGGCTATCAAAATTTAATAAAAAGGCTAGATATTATCTATCAAAAAACATATACCTTTCAGATAGAAGCCAATGCAGATTTTTATAGGGTTTTGATACAGTTACCCCAACTCCCCAAAGCCAGCATTTTAGCTTTTGGTTGAAAAATAAATCCACTTGGTATATAAGTATCTATCTTTTTTGTCAATATTTTTTGTTTTTGTCTGTTTAGGAATGATATTTGTTTGATAAGTATAAAGTAACTTTTGTTATTATTGCTGACCCACACACTACAACATTCTTTAAATAATATGAATAACAAATTTAAGTGTATCGCCATTGATGATAATCCCATTGCATTAGAGATTATTAAAGGTTACGTTGAAAAAATACCAACTTTGAATTTGGTAAAAACCTTCACAAATCCTATTGAGGGCATGATTTATCTTCAACAAAACGAAATAAATCTTTTGTTCATCGACATAGAAATGCCCTCGATTAAAGGAAGTGATTTACTCAAAACTTTACCTAAAATTCCGCCAACCATCTTTACGACTGGGCATATCGAAACTGCCAAAATTGGCTTTGATTTGGGTATCACCGATTTTTTGCTGAAACCTTTTAGTTTTGAAAGATTTTTGAAGGCCGTCAATAGAAGCCTTTCTGATGATTATGCAAGCCTTTTGAAGCCAAAATTCGATGATGGGCATTTGTTTTTGAAAATCGGTAAACTCATTCAAAAATTCAAGTATTCGGATATTCAATACATAGAGGCTTATGGGGTTTATACCAAAGTTTACACTGCTCAAAAATGGCATTTGGTTAGCGAATCCATCACAGTTTTGGCTGAAAAACTCCCCGCTACAAACTTTGCTAGGGTTCACAAGTCTTATATCGTTGGTTTGGGGCAGATAACAGGCTTTGATAATAAAAATATTTGGATTCACGAAATCAAGGTTCCCATTGGCAGTACCTATCAAAAAACCTTAGAACTTTCTTTTGTCCTTTCGCCTGTTGGGGTCTAATTATTCAATTTTTTGGGAAAGTTGAATTTATAAAAGCCAAAAAGTACTTAGGCAAAATTAGTTTACATTGTTTTCGTACAAAATGACTTCACCGCTAAGTCGTAAGGACGGGAAGAAAGATAGCGTCAATAGCGTCTTTGCGGTAAAAAAATAGTTTATATTGATTTTAATGACCTACTTATTTCTACCGCTAAGCCGCAAGGACGGGAAGAATGATAGCGTCATTAGCGTCTTTGCGGTAAAAAAATAGTTTAAACTGCTTTTAATGACCTACCCAGTTAAAAATTCCTAATCGAATTTTGAGATAGCAAAGTAAAACAATGGAATAATTGTCCAAGAAGCTAAAACCCCAAGTGTCATGCCACCAATTACGGTTAAGGCCAAGGGTTGTTGGAGTTCGGAACCCAAGCCACCCGAAAACAAAACGGGTAGAAGCCCCAATATAGTAGTTAAATAAGTCATTAACTGGGAAGTAAGGCGACGTTTGCCCGAAAGCCGTATGGCAGTAACGAGGTCGGTTTGGCCTTGGGCTTTGTTGATGGTATCAATTTTAAGAATGGCATCGTTATCAATCAAACCTAATAAAACCACAATACCGATAATAGACATGGCATTGAGGCTTTGGCCTGTAAACCAGAGCGTTAGCAAAGCCCCCGAAATGCCCAACAGGGCTGTTATCATCACGATAAAAGGTTGTCGAAGCGACTCAAACTGGGCGGTGAGTACACAAAAAAGCAAACCTATTGCCACCAAAAGCGTCCACAAAAGTTCGTTGATATAGCCAATGTTCTGAAAGTATGTCCCTGCAAAACGATGTGAAGTTTGTGTTTGTGAAGCCAAACTTTGATTTATTTTGGTAATAAGTACTGCTGGGTTTTGTCCTTTTGTTGAAATTTCAAGCGGAAAATACGCCCCTTCTTTTCCTAAAAATAGCTGTTGGCTTTCATTGATTTTTTTGATAGTTACCAACGAAGCAATCGCTACGGACTGCCCTTGTTGATTATTCACGAATCCTAAATTGAGGGTAGTATTCGTGTTTTGATTATTGAGCCGAAGTGGCACAAAACCCTGTTCCGACTGCAAAGTTCCGAGTTGAGTATTATCAAAAGTAGCGTTCAATTTTTGGATTAAATCCTGGGCATTAACCTGATACAACAATAATTTTTCATCGTTGATACTTACCATGAGTTGGGTGTCTTGGCTTGGTATGGCCACCAAAATTCCTTGTTTTTTAAGAACTTTGGCTACTTCGTCAATGGCTAACAACGAAGGGCTTTGTTGGCTTTTATTACTAAAAACCCGCAATTGTAATTCGGGTTCTTTATCTCCAAAGAGTTGTTCAAATACATTTTTGGCAGGACTAAAACGAAGCGTTGCATTACCATAATTAACACTTAACCAACGTTTTAGCTCGGCTTGGATTTGCTGATAGTATTGATTGTTGGCAACCCTGATGCTTAATTTAGATTGCTTGGCCGACTGGCCAGCTTCACGCCCCAATATAAATTGTTGGTTACCCACAAAAGCACTTATGTATTGACTTGGAGTTTTGATTACTTGAGATAAAGCAAGGATTCGGGCCTGATTTTGGGCTACAGAAAGTGGCTCGTTCCAGTCGATTTCGAGGGTAAATTCGCTTCTGCTTATATTGGGCATACTGGCTTTGGGTAGTTTTTGTGAAGCCCAATAGCCCCCAAATAGGATAATCAGAGCCAGAATCCAAGTGATGAATTTGGCTTTAAAAACGAGGTTAAAAGTTTGGAGATAAAGCCCTTCTATTTTTTTGCTTAACCATGTTTGAGGCATGGCTACATAGCCCGTAGTTTTTTCTTGTTTTAAGAATAACAAACGGTACAACACAGGAACTAAAATATAGGAAGTAAGCAAAGAACTGCCCAAGGCCAAGGTAACCGAAAGGGCTTGGTCAAAGAACAAAGCCCCAGCCAAACCACTCAAAAATATTAAAGGCAAAAACACGAGCGAATTGGTAATGACCGAAGTAAAAAGGGGGCTAATGACTTCGTTGGTGCCATCGATACAGGCTTGGTCGAGGGATTTGCCTGCCTGACGTTGTTCGTTGA
>JAYWHL010000249.1:0-3498 GCA_043777715.1 Cytophagaceae bacterium
AGAGCGTGTTATTTCCTTAACAATCTCCCCTCACTTAGGAAGTAAGAACAAATTATACAATCTGAATTATCAATTTACTACCTCTTCTAAATAATTTAATCGTATGAAATTTATCCCACAACCCATGGTAAACTGGTATGATGCCCGAATGTTGGCTCGTACGGGTTTGCAAACCGTTTTGTCGAGTACGTTTGGCAATTTTGCTGACAAACGAGAAATTCAAGCCGCATTGGCATTCAAAGGTCGAAAATTTTACGACCTCTCCAAAGACCCCAACAATCCAGCCCTAGAGCGAGATGACATTTGGATAGACTATCTTTCTGACACGGGTGATGGTTTTAATCCAGTTTTTACGATGGCCAAACTACTGGCCGAACCAAGCCTAACCATGGGCAAAATTTGCTTAGATGGCTCGGAGGTTTTGCCCGAAAAACAAGTCCTAAAACGAGCTGATTTACTAGTACTAGGTGGCGACCAGGTTTACCCAACCCCCGAAAGAGAAGAATACGACAATCGGTTTCATGGGCCTTTTGATAGTGCTTTTCCGCAACAAGCAACAGGCACAAGGCCAAAAATGTTTGCCATTCCTGGCAACCACGATTGGTATGACGGCCTGAATAGTTTTACGAAATTGTTTATGCAATATCGCAAAATTGGTAATTGGGAAACCATGCAAGAGCGAAGTTATTTTGCCATAAAACTTCCGCATAATTATTGGCTTTGGGGCATAGACGTCCAGCTAAATTCGGACATAGACAAACCCCAAAAAGACTACTTTGGAGATATTTGTAGGAACGACCTCAAGGAAGGCGACAAGGTAATATTATGCACCGCCGAACCCGCCTGGGTGTATGACACGCTTCAGAAAAAAAATGATTCTTACAAACGCCTTCGCTATTTTGAGAGTGCTTTTATCAATAATTATAAAAACAAAATTGGTAAAACCTTTGAACTCGTGGCCATTCTCACGGGCGACCTCCACCATTATTCACGCTATTGCCAAGTAGAACATGGCATAGAAACCAAACACCTCATAACGGCAGGTGGTGGCGGGGCGTTTTTGCACCCCACCCACAATTTGCCCGAAGCTCTGGTCCACAACGAACTCAACGGCTACACCCAAGACGAAATAAAAGCTGATAATGCCAACCCCAATAAAGAATATCAGCTAAAAACAGCGTTTCCATCTAAGCAAAAATCTAAGTACCTGATGTTTGGCAATTTCTTTTTTACATTAAAAAACTGGCAATTCGCTTCGTTTATGGGTGGATTTTATCTGTTTTTTGCATGGATGACCATGGTAAGCTCTCGGGATTCTTCGGGAGTAAATACCACTGGGAAGCCAAGCGACTATATAGAATATCTAAAAAGCCAAGAAAAGCCCATTGAGGCAATAGGCTCAATTTTGACAGAAACTTTTTTGTTTAGCCCTTTTCTGATACTTATGGTTTTGTTATTGGTAATTGGTGTAACAAAATTTACAGACACCAACCGCAAATCTGCCCCAACATGGGTACTCAACCTTTGGGGGATTTTTCATGGAATAATTCAATTAATAGCTATTCCATTTATGATGTGGGTTTTTGTTAGATTGAATATGAGTTTAGATATATTTGAAAATATCCCCGCCCTTATCAAAATAATCATTTTTAGTGCAGAAATTCTGACTTTTGGTGGTTTTATTGGTGCCTCAATCATGGGTATTTATTTGTTATTATCTAACTGGATTTTTAAGATACACGACAACGAAGCCTTCTCGGCCTTGGGTAACGAAGACTATAAATGTTTTTTAAGATTGCATATTACCAAAGGCAGATTAATTATTTACCCAATTGGTGTTGAAGAGGTAGTTAAAAACTGGAAAAACACGAGTAAAGATGCTGAAAAGCCCGTTTTTGAAGGCGATAAACCCAAAGCCAAACTGATAGAAATGCCTATTGTGATAAGGTAAATGGCCGCTATCGTCTTGAAATACAGTAACTTAAAAAAATAAAATACTCTTTAAACCTACAATATCATGCAAAAGAAAATCGCTAGTCCTATTACACAAATCAAAGCAAAATATGAAGTAATCGTTATTGGTTCGGGTTATGGCGGGGGCATTGCGGCCTCTCGAATGTCGAGGGCAGGCAAAAAAGTTTGTCTCCTCGAAAAAGGCCGAGAAATCCTTCCTGGTAACTACCCAAATACGCTCTTGGAAGCCACCAAACAAATGCAAACCTATACCAACGGTGGCCACATTGGCGACAAAGCGGGTATGTTCGAATTTCATGTGGGGCAGGGCATCAGTGTAGTAAAAGGCTGTGGCTTGGGTGGTACATCGCTGATAAATGCCAACGTGGCCATCGAGCCAGAGCCAAGAGTTTTTGAACGTGCCGCTTGGCCACAAGCCGTAAAAGCCGATATGGACGGAGTGTATGAGGGCATGAAACGTGCCAAAGAAATGCTAAAACCTAGCCCCTATCCTGTGGGAAAACCTGGCTATCCACTATTGCCAAAGGCAGCGGCTCATCAAAAATCGGCAGAGGCAATGGGGCAAGAATTTAGATATTTGAACATCAACGTAAATTTTGAAGACCAAACAAACCACGTTGGCGTGGCACAAAAAGCCTGTAACAACTGTGGCGACTGTGTGTCGGGCTGTAACGTTACGGCCAAAAACACTACCCTGATGAACTACCTCCCCGATGCCAAAAACCACGGGGCCGAAATTTATTGTGAAGTGGCCGTAAGCCACTTAGAGCAACGCAATGGCTTATGGCTCGTTTATTATCAATTACTGAATGTAGGGCGTGAAAAATTTGATGCTCCGCTGATGTGCGTACAGGCCAACACCGTGTTTTTGGGGGCAGGGGCTTTGGGCAGTACCGAAATATTGTTGCGTTCGGCTCAAAAAGGCGGCCTTTCGCTTTCTTCAAAATTGGGCCAAAGTTTTACGGGCAATGGCGATGTACTGGGTTTTGGCTATAACACCGACCAGCCCATCAATGCCATTGGCTTTGGCGAGCATACCGATATTGCTCCTGTTGGGCCTTGTATAACTTCGGTAATCGACATCAGAAACCAGCCCATTTTAGAAGACGGCATGGTCATAGAAGAAGGTTCGGCTCCTGGTGCTATTGCTCCACTTTTGCGTGGGGGGCTGTCGGCAGCGGCGGCCATTTTGGGCAGAGATACCGACACTGGCGACTGGCTCGAAGAAGAAGGCCGAGCCTTAAAAAGCTGGGTGTCAGGAGCTTATTCGGGGGCAGTAAACAACACTCAAATATATTTGATAATGACCCACGATGACGGCGATGGCAAAATGTCGATGGACGATAATCGCTTACAAATAAACTGGAAAGACGTGGGCAAAGAGCCTATTTTTGCCAAAGCCGACGATAATCTTTTGAAGGCCACCGCAGCATTGGGCGGCACTTACGTCAAAAATCCAACGTGGACTCCAGCCCTAGACATGACCTTGGCCACCGTACATCCACTAGGCGGCTGCGTAATGGC
>JAYWHL010000250.1:0-3477 GCA_043777715.1 Cytophagaceae bacterium
TACCCTCACATCAATCATCAGTGCTGATATTTTTAGCCAAACAAGTACCCAAACCTATACGAATGCAACACAAGCGGGTGCTGGAAATTCGGCTACTAAGTGTTACAAAAGAGTTCAGTATTCATGTGGAGGGGCAACTACTACTGTTTCTGGAGGCGGATCTGCTCTACCTCCTAGCGGTAATGGTTCTATTACAATAACCACCGCAAAAATGGCCTCTGATTGTTCAACGGGAGGAATTATATTAACCTGTGCGTCAGAAAGCTGTGCAGGTAAATCAGGTACAGAACTGATTTGTAAGTAAGTACATTGACTTTAATTTCTTGACCATTCCTTATGAGCGAAAAGGAATGGTCATTCATCTCTCCAAAAATTTCAATTTATGAAAAACCAACTAATTATAGTAGTGTTATTATGGTTTCTTTGGGGCTGTAATCCTATACGTGAGAATACAAATGATGTATTGCCCACCATTAACATTGATAATGCCCACACTGACAAAGATGGAGATTTGGGCAAGTATCTAAAAAAAATAGATTTTGTGAGACTGAAAACATCTGACAACTACTATGTGCAAGAAGTTAATAAAGTCATTGAAATAAACAATCAGTTTTTGGTATTTGACCATTACAGTAACAAACTATCTCTTTTTAACGAAGATGGGCAATGGATAAGGTTTTATGGTAAACAAGGGCAAGGGCCAAACGAATATCTACAAATTATGGATTTTACGGTGGACATTGCAAAAGAACAAATTCATGTGTTTGACGATATGCTACGAAAAATCATCATCTATAATTTGGAGGGTAAAGTTATTCAGGAAAAAAAGTTTTTTTTATACTTCAGCGATGTTGTTTTTGATATTAATACAAACGGGTACATTCATTATGCTTTTGGTTTTGACAATATCCATTTATCTAAAAAGCAGTTTGTTAGTATCTTAAAAGTAAGAGAAAACGGAGATGTTATTTATACAGGCAAGCCATTTCCTGACCATGCCCTTAGTTTTAATGGTAACCGAATCTTGAAAAATTTACAACAAACTACTGGAGGAACAACCAACCTAGCCGAAGCATTTAATGATACTATTTATAGTGTTAAAATGAAGCGTATAGAGCCTTCTTTTTTGATCAATTTCAAGGCAAATACACCACCAAAAGATTTCGCAACCGATGCCAAAACGATTGATAAACTAACGGAGGCACGTATTAGAAATTACCCCTATCTATATTCTTTTTTTACTGAAACCAGAAGAAACTGTATTTTGACCTATTCATACAAAGACCTACTGCATTTAGTAATATTTGATAAGGCTTCACAAAAAACGGTACTGAACACCAAAAACCTGACCTATCAAAATTATCCAATACCCTTTCCTACACAATGGACGGGCGAACACTTGATTGGCACTGTGGTATCACAAGATGTGCTATACTATCAAAAAGTTTCTCCCTACCTTAAAAATCTAAAGGCATTGCAAGGCACGAAAGAATCAGATAACCCCGTTTTGGCCATTTATCATTTTAAGGAATAAACCAATTTATGTTGTCTCAAACGTGTTTTAACCTAAGTCGAGATACTGGTTTAGCCGAGTTATCGGCTTGGGCTTTAAGTACTTATAGGCTTAGACATTATTACCCAGACCTAAAGTTGGTGTCTGATACACAAAGCCATGAAATATTAATTGAAAAACTAAAATTGCCTTTTACAGCATCTGATACCTTTTTAGAGGATTTTAAAGAAATTGCTCCAAAAGATATTTGGGTTTTGAAAAAAATCTATGCGTATAGTATTCATAAACAACCTTTTATAAATATAGATCATGATGTTTTTATTTGGAAGTCTTTGCCTGACAATCTGTTACAATGTAATTTGATAGCCCAAAATATTGAACTAGATTTTGATTACTACCGAAAAGGATTGAACAGACTAAAAAAAGAAATGCCTTATTTACCTTCTTTTGTCAAAAAAAATGATGATAAAACTACGATTTCTATCAATGCTGGAATATTAGGTGGCCACGTTGGTCAGGCGTTTTTTATTGAGTTTTGGGAGGAGGTTAAAAAATTTATCTCATTGAACAAAAAATATTTAACCTATAAAGATAACAGATACCTCAACGTTATTGTAGAGCAATATTTTTTGTATGCCTTTGCTAAATCGAAAGGTCTGGATTTTAATTGTATATTGCCACAAGAACAATCAGAGTATAAAAAAGGGTTATGCAATTTTGCTGACATACCCCAACGTTCGTATTTGCATTTGATGGGAGACAAGAACACAGGTATTGTTAAGGAGCAATTGTTACAACGCCTTTTTATAGAATCAGATGAATTATATGAAAGAGTAGTTGTGGTTCATCGAAAACTATCTGTAAAGCAATATCAAGTAATAAATTTATCATCAAATTTTCTTAGAACTAGACAAATTTTTGATAAGTTTGAAAGATTAAAGACAATGCACGATACGCTTTTTGTTGATGCAATTCGAGAGAAATTAAATATAAATCCAGTATTGGCTGATGTCTTTAGTTTTGAAGAGAGGAAAAACGATTATTGTAAATCAATTGATAATGTTATATTTAAACAAAATTGGTTTCGCAACTCACTCATGGCAAACAAAGTTTTAGGTTTGCATGAAAAAGAGCAGTTAGTGGTTGAAATAAAATATAATAGCAATTGTTGTCGTATTGATACATTGTGGAATTGGGCTGAAAGTAATGAATTTAACGAAAAATCAAAAATGACCTCATATACCCAAAATCTTAAAAAAGAAGCGTTTTACTATGAAGTACTTATCTATTATTTTCCATCTCAAAACATTTTTAAGGAGCATTTACTTGATGCCACAAACATTTTAATATTAGACAATTGTGAGAAAAAAATTAGCATTAACCTATTGATAAACAACATCTTATCTCAACTAATAGTGTTTCAACCCAACATAGATAAAATCCTCACAAAGACTATTATTTGGAATCGCATTAAACATTTTATGTATATGAATGTGATTGAGATAGTACAAAATGTTTAAATGAACATAATTTACTTTTGCCTAACCCTAAATCTTACAAAGCTACCGCCATGAAAAACCTCTCCAAATTATCATTTTTTTTGTGGCTTTTGGCCGCTTGCCAAAGCACCACCCCAACCGAAAGCACCGAGACTGCCCAAAGCCCTGCCGATGCCCTGCCCGTTGTGAGGGTGGAACGGGCAACACAAAAAGATTTTAGCCTAGAGATATTGGCCAATGGCAAGGTGATGAGTGCCATGCAAAGCCAGTTGCAGTTTAAACAAAGTGGCATAATCGAAAAACTTTTTGTGAGCAATGGCATGGCCGTAAAAGCTGGCCAGCCCTTGGCCGAACTATCCCACGACCAAGAAAACCTTGCCATTGCCCAAGCCAATCAGCAAGTGGCCGAAGCCCAAATAGAAATAAACGATTTGCTAATCCAACTCCGAGGCAAAGAAAACGACA
>JAYWHL010000251.1:0-3475 GCA_043777715.1 Cytophagaceae bacterium
GAAGACGCCGAACTAGACTTACTCAACGAAGTAAGACAAAAAATAAAAGACCGAAGACTAGGCCGAGTAACCCGCCTAGAAATAGAACCCAATGCCTCGGAATGGTTGCTGAAAACCCTCAAAAAAAAGTGGGAAATAGAAGACAATAATATTTTTGTGGCCGACCTCCTAGACCTCACGGGCCTTTGGCAAATTATCAAACACACCGAATTTAAAGAAAAAATTCCGCAAAGGCATTCTTCTGTTTTGCCAATGGGAATGAGCGATGTTAAGTCAGACGATATTTTTGAGACGATACGCCAAGGAGACATTTTTTTGCATCACCCTTACAATAGTTTTAGCCCTGTTATTCAGCTCGTTGAACAAGCCTCCGAAGACCCGCAGGTATTAGCCATTAAAACAACTTTGTACCGAATTTCTAAAAAATCAAGGATTGTTGATGCCTTGCTACGGGCTGCCGAAAACGGCAAACACGTTTCGGTATTGTTTGAAGTAAAAGCACGTTTTGATGAAGAACGCAACATAAAAGAGGCCCAACGCTTGCAAAAAGCAGGTTGTTTTGTGATTTTTGGTATAAAAAACGTAAAAACGCATACCAAACTTTTGCAGGTAATCAGAAGCGAAGCAGATACCGTGAGGGGCTATGCACACCTATCGAGCGGAAATTATAACGAAGAAACCGCCCGTCTTTATACCGACATTGGCTTGCTTACCTGCGACGAAACCTATACCCACGACGTTTCTGAATTTTTTAATGTAATTACAGGCCACTCCGACCCCAGTTCTTATCAGAATCTCATCACCGCCCCAAGGGATATGCGGAAACAGTTGTTGAGTTTGATAAAAAAAGAAGCCAAAAATTTTGCAGCAGGCAAACCCGCAGGTATTGTTATCAAAGTAAACTCGCTTCAAGACAAGGCCGTGATAGACGAACTCTACAAAGCATCACAGGCAGGGGTTTCTATCAAGCTGATTATCAGAGGAATATGCTGTTTGAGGCCAGGCCGCAAGAATCTTTCAGAGAATATAAGCGTGAGGTCTATCGTAGGCGAATTTTTAGAACATACTCGGCTCTATTATTTTCATAATGAAGGCAATCCAAAAATTTATGGAGGCTCGGCCGATATTATGGTCAGGAGTTTTGATAGGCGGATAGAGTCATTGTTTTTGATTGCCGATAACCGTATAAAGCAACAAGCCATACATATTCTTGATTATAACCTTCGAGACAATGTAAATGCGTATTTGATGCAAGAAAATGGCACTTTCCAAAAATGTACCAGCCCCGAAAACTGTAACGAAAGCCCTTTTGATATTCACGAACGTTTTTTTGAAGTTAAGCCCAGCGACATAGAGGGCGTAACTTTGTTCTAGCCAAAAAATACTTATATTTACCTGGCATTCTTACTCTAATTTAACATTCAATACTTAAAATTCATTATTCTTTTATGGAACGTTTCACAGGTCTTATTGGCATAGTTCTAATCCTTGGCATTGCTTATGCCATGTCCGACAACCGAAAAGCTATCAATTTCAGAACCGTGGGCGTGGGTTTGGCTTTGCAGTTTGGCTTGGCCGTTTTTATACTCAAAACAGAATTTGGCCGAATCCTCTTCCAAAAACTGGGTTTGATGGTCAATAAACTCCTTGACAAGGCCGACAAAGGTGCAGAATTTGTATTTAGTTCGCTCGTAAAGCCTGATTTAATGCAAAAAGCCTTTGGCAAAAATAATGACTTTATTTTCTTTTTTAAGGTAATCCCTACTATCGTTTTTGTGGCGGTAATGGTTAATATTTTATATCATTTGGGAATCATGCAACGCATCATTGCGGTTTTGGCCAAGGCCATGCGGTGGCTTATGGGCGTGAGTGGTGCCGAGGCTTTGTCTAACGCCGCTAGTGCGTTTGTGGGGCAAGTCGAGGCTCAAATTATGATAAAACCTTATCTAAAAGGCATGACCAATTCCGAACTTTTGGCTTCTATGACGGGCAGTTTTGCTTGTATAGCTGGGGGCGTAATGGCTACCTACATCAAGCTAGGCGTACCCGCATCGTATTTGTTGGCGGCAAGTTTAATGGCCGCACCTGGGGCTTTGGTTATTTCCAAAATCGTAATGCCCGAAACACAATCGTCTGAAACACAAGGATTTGTAAAACTAGAAGTCAAAAAAAGCCATTCAAACCTGATAGATGCCATTGCCGCTGGAGCATCAGAAGGCTTAAAGGTGGGTTTTAATGTTATTGCCATGTTGATAGGTTTTATTGCCCTCATTGCCCTTCTCGATTCTATGCTTTGGCATGTAGGTTATTATGTTTTTGGCATGGCCAATCTTAGTATGAATATGATTTTGGGCAAAGTATTTTCTGTATTTGCATGGTGTATGGGCGTGCCAAGCCAAGATACCGAAGTGGCGGGGGCATTGATGGGTACAAAAATGGTTGTAAACGAATTTGTGGCCTATCTCGATATGGTAAAAATCAAAGAAACCCTCGACCCCAAAACCTTGGCCATTACCAGTTTTGCATTGTGCGGTTTTGCTAATTTTAGCTCCGTGGCTATACAGATTGGAGGTATTGGCGAACTCGCCCCCGAACGCCGTTCAGACCTAGCCAAACTGGGTTTCAAAGCCCTTATTTGTGGCACATTGGCCAGTTATATGTCGGCCACGCTGGCGGGATTATTGCTTTAGTTTTTTTAATTTCCCCAAATCAACCCCAATTATCAAATGCGTAAAAGTATCGAAGTTTATAATTTTCAGAAAGGAGAGGTCATTGCAAGTCTTGGGGCAGGTGGAGGCGTATGGGAAATTGGCTTCGCTACCTTCCACGAAGACCTTACCTTTTATCTACAAGACATCAACGGCAATATTCTCAACCAAGCCGATATAGACTACGCCATCGAATATTACACCAAGGTATCGGGCAAGCCAAACGGTAATAAGTTTATCCCCGTGATAGGCACCGAAAATAAAACCAATTTACCGAGCAACACCTTTGATAAAGTATTGATAATCAATAGTTTTCATGAGTTTGAACACCCAAAAAATATGTTGGCCGAGGTGAGCCGAATCCTCAAGCCACAAGGAATGTTGTTTATCGAAGAAACCCTTGGCCGAGTAACAGGCCAACGCCACGAGGGCTGTAACAAACCCCTTTATTTAGAAAAAGAATTGACCACTTTCCTAGAAAATGAAGGCTTCAAACTGGAATATGCCCGAGGCCGAGAAGTAGAAACAGGCGAGTCTTTTTGGAAAATATTTGGCTTTAAAGTAGCCTAATAAGGTTTGATTACTGATGATGAAAAATTTTAAAACGGCAGTCTTCGCTCAAAGCGAAGACTGCCGTTTTATTTTTTCCGTGGATTTCTATGATAAAACCAAGGAAAAATTCACGGAATTTTGATATTTTTGTTTTCTTTGTACCACTGACATTACTCTGTGGATTAATTTAGCTTTTACGGCATTGAGAACTGACA
>JAYWHL010000252.1:0-3472 GCA_043777715.1 Cytophagaceae bacterium
CAGCGTATCCTAGAGGCTAAAGAAAAGTACCTTCGTTTAAAAGGTGAATTTGAAGACGATGCCAATAAAAAACGCCAAGTAATTGCACAAAACGAACAAAAAGTAAAAGACCGTGAAAGGCAATTATCGCAGATGCTAGAAGACGGAAAACGCAAAGAAACCGAACTGGACAAGCAAAAATTGCAATTAACACAGCGTGAGGAAGTAACCAAACGCAAGCAAGACGAAGCCGAAAAAATGCTTGAGTCGCAGGTACAGCAACTCGAACGCATTGCCAACCTCACCGCCGACGAAGCCCGCCAACAGCTAGTAGATGCCCTCAAGGCCGATGCAGAAACCCGTGCTTCGGCTCACATCAAAAACACCATAGAACAAGCCAAACTTACGGCCACTAAGGAAGCCAAAAAGGTGGTTATCGAAACCATTCAACGCACCGCCGCCGAACAAGCTATCGAAAATTGCGTATCGGTTTTTAATATAGAATCGGACGATGTAAAAGGTAAGGTTATTGGCCGAGAAGGTCGTAATATTCGTGCCTTAGAAGCCGCCACTGGCGTAGAATTTATTGTTGATGACACTCCAGAGGCCATTATTATTTCGGGTTTTGACCCTGTTCGTAGAGAAATCGCTAGGCTTTCGCTCCACCGACTGGTACAAGATGGGCGTATTCACCCTGCACGTATCGAAGAGGTTGTGGCCAAAACCAAGAAAAACATTGAAGACGAAATTATTGAAATTGGCGAACGCACGGCCATAGATTTGGGTATTCATGGCCTCCACCCCGAACTGATTAGAATGGTGGGTCGCATGAGGTTTAGGTCGTCGTATGGTCAAAATCTATTGCAACATTCTAGGGAAGTGGCCAAACTTTGTGCTACCATGGCTGCCGAACTGGGTCTAAACGCTAAACTGGCCAAACGTGCAGGATTGTTACACGACATCGGAAAAGTTTGGCACGAAGAAGCCGAACTGCCACACGCCCTTTTGGGAATGCAATTGGCCGAAAAATACAAAGAAAATCCAGAGGTTTGTAACGCCATTGGTGCCCACCACGACGAGATAGAAATGACCTCTATCATTTCGCCAATCATACAGGTTTGTGATGCCATCAGTGGTTCACGCCCAGGGGCAAGACGAGAAATGATGGAAAGCTACATGAAACGCCTCAAAGACCTCGAAAGTTTGGCTTTGGGCTTCACGGGCGTATCTAAGTGTTTTGCCATTCAGGCGGGCCGTGAGTTAAGGGTAATTGTTGATGCCGACCACGTGAGTGATGAAATTGCAGGTAAATTGTCGTATGATATTTCTCAAAAAATAGAAAAAGAAATGCAGTATCCTGGGCAAATCAAAGTAACGGTAATTCGTGAAATGAGAAGCGTGGCGTATGCAAAGTAGGTTTTTGAGAAGTGAGAATTTTGAGAAGATAGAATTTTGAGAATTTGAGAAGCGGGAATTTGAGAAGATAGAATTTGAGAAGCGAGAAGTGAGAATTTGAGAAGTGAGAATTTTGAGAAGATAGAATTTTTTCCGTGGTTGATGGCTCACCAACCACCTTTGCGAAAGCAATATTTTTAGACAAGTCTCTGTGTTATGCTATATTTTGTAAAATTATCCAGCACTCAGGCTATAGCTTTTCCGTGGTTGGTGGCTCACCAAACACCTTTGCGAAAGCAATATTTTTAGACAAATCTCTGTGTTATGCTATATTTTGTAAAATTATCAGCACTCAGGCTATAGCTTTTCCGTGGTTGGTGGCTCACCAACCACCTTTGCGAAAGCAGTATTTTTAGACAAATCTCTGTGTTATGCTATATTTTGTAAAATTATCAGCACTCAGGCCATAGCTTTTCCGTGGTTGGTGGCTCACCAACCACCTTTGCGAAAGCAATATTTTTAGACAAATCTCTGTGTTATGCTATATTTTGTAAAATTATCAGCACTCAGGCTATATAAGCCGTACTGGCCGACACTCGGTATAGACTTGATATACAAATAATTACGACAAAAATAATACAAACTAATTTTGTTCAAGTACTTTAGGGAATTTTGAAACGAAGAAATAGAAAGCAGTATTTGAGAAAATAAATTCCCATTTGCTCAAAATAAAAAAACAGGCTCTAAATTATGTTTAGAGCCTGTTTTTTTTGTTAATATTTTGAAGACTTCTTTTTTTAAGCCCTCAAAAAATAATTCCTAGTAATAATCCCCCCAAAACAATAAAATAAGGAGGTATTTTAGTGAATTGTAATAAAAGTATCGTTACCAAGATAGTAAACACAAACAAAGGGTTGGTGGCCATAGGCTGAAAAAGCGTAACGGAGGCCGCCAATGTTAGCCCAATTGCCGCTGCATTTATCCCCTCTAACGATGCTTTGATGGGGCGATATTGTTTGAGTTGTTGCCAAATCCGATACACAAAAAAGATAAGAAAAGCACCAGGCAAAAATATACCTATCGATGCCACCAAACTACCCATTATTTGAGCAGACGTACCAAAAGGCCGTAACGACAATGTACCAATGTAGGAAGCAATAGAAAACACTGGCCCAGGTACAACCTGCGAAATAGCCAATCCCGAAAGAAACTCTTCTCGACTTAAATACCCCTTAAACTCTACAAACTCTGTGTAAAGCATAGGCCCCAGCACCTGTCCTCCTCCAAAAACGAGGCTACCGTTTCTATAAAAATTTTCAAATAATTTTACATAAATAGATTGTGTAAAAACGCCCAAAATACCAGAAACGGCCGCAACCGCTACAAAAAGATAAAAATTAGCCCATTTTATTTCTATTCGTTTTTTAGTTACTTCTTTTTCTTGTTGGTTGTATTTTAGGGCAGTAACACTACCCGCCACCAACAGCATAATGGGGCAAATCCATGGAGATTGGAAAATATAAGCCACCACCGCCGTAAGCAACATTAACGTAAAACCAAGCCAGCCTTTTACTACTTTCAAGCCCATACTAAAACCCGCATGAACCACAAAGGCCACAGCCATGGGCTGGATAAACCTTGTGAAATGAATATCTGTGAGGTAGTTCATGCCCAAACCAGCGGCCGTCATAATAACAGTAGCGGGTAATATCCAAACTAAGAGCGTAAGATAGGCCAGCCATGCCCCACCAATTTGATAACCCAAAGCCGTAATGGTTTGGGTGGAAGTTGGCCCAGGCAATATCTGGCACAAGGCCGTGAGTTCTAATAATTCAGCCTCGGACAGATAAGCCCTTTGCTTTACAAAACGCTCCATAAACATTACCAAATGCACCTGTGGCCCCCCAAAAGATGTGAGGGCGAGTATCAGAACGTCTTTCAAAAAAATGAAATATCTGATTTTACGAACAGGAGAGGTGGGTATGATACTAATAGTGATAGAACTTATTTTTTGAGAAATAGATTTTGAATCTATGCTATGAAACCTGAGTTTGCGTCTTATTGTTTGACAACAAAAACAAGCCAATAAACGTAATTA
>JAYWHL010000253.1:0-9672 GCA_043777715.1 Cytophagaceae bacterium
AAAGTCTTGATAAACGCTTTTTTCAAGCCCAAAACGCTTTTCGATATGATAATCTTGGTACAAGCCCCCAAGGGCTATTGCTGAAAAATTTAAATTAGAAGCCTTGTGCCAATACACCGCCTTGGCAATACCCGTGGCTTTATCTTTGAGCGATACAATCTCAAAACCCACCTCCTTGACGGCTTTGGCCAATGTAAACCAGTTTTGTTGATGGGGAATCATTCGGTCTAAGGCTTCTGTGCCCCCACAAAACACCCTTGCGAAAGCAATACGCCAAATATAACTACTTCTTTGTCAATGATTTATCTATATTTTTTGCTCTTTACTCATTTCGGCCTGTCGGGGGACAGGCCGAGAAAGGGTCTATTTTATAGAAAATTTCCTTCCAGTCGCCATCACTTCTCTTTTTCTGAAAATCAATGACAGTTCCTCTATCATTTCCGTCATTCGGATTAAAAAATTCATGGCTATTCGTAAACTCATTTTTATAAATTACTACTACATCGCCCTCTCCTTTTCGCATTACCACAAAAGTGTTTGTAGTCTTTTGTTTATTGATTTGATAGCCTTGGTTTTCTGCATAATCAACCAAGTCAATCTGTTGCTTGATTAACTCCCAATCTCGACTTGTATTTTTTTTAATATCGTTCATTCAATAGGTTAATGATTTGCTTATACATTTTTCTAAAAATATGTCGTAATCAAAATTATGCTGTGTTTAGCTTGTTTGATGTTTAGCAAGTCAGTAAAGCCATTTTCAAAGTCAAATAAATTTTTAAAAATATATGTTGGCATCTTTTGGGTACAATATAACCATAAATTCAGTATATTTGGTAAAAAAATACTATATTTTTATGATTTCTAATGAACTAGTCAAAAATTTTATCAGGCATAACCCAGCTCTGGCAATAAGTACCATCGAGAAAGAAGCGGGAATTCCTCGACAAACTTTAACAAGGGCAATCAATGAAAATAGAAAAATTTCAGACAAATACTTAAATGTTTTGTTGCCTGTATTATCAAAGTATGGGTATTCATCAACGCTTTACCAAAGTGCAAGAATCATCTCAATCGTTAATCACAAAGGAGGCGTTGGTAAAACTACTACCACCGCTTCGTTGGGCGAAGCATTAGCAAAAAAAGGATTCAAAATTTTATTAATTGATTTAGACCCTCAAGGAAATCTAAGTCAAATATTAGGAATTGATGCTCCTGAAGTTCAGGTGGCAGACTCTTTGATTGATAATGTTGATTTTCCTGTTATTAATATTAGACCCTGCCTTGATCTTTCGCCCTCCGATATAGAGCTTTCTAATGTTGAAATGAGATTTCATGAATTAACGGGTGGGGAATTTAGACTTAAAAACAGAATCAGCCATTTACTTGAAGCCTACGATTATATTTTGATAGATTGTCCTCCATCGCTCAATAAACTTACCTTGTCGGCCATGGCCGCTTCTAATAGCTGTCTTATCCCACTTTTGCCAGAAATGTCGGCCGTGAAAGGTCTTAACTCTATTTGGGGTAAAATCATGGAAGTAAGGCACGATTTGAACGCTAGTTTACAAATTGACGGCATTGTTTTTACGATGGTAAAACGCAATACCGTTCACGATGGCATTAAGACCCATGTCAAAGAACAAATCAAAAATATAAATATCTTTAATTCTGAGATTAAACATCTAATAGATTTTCAAAAATCTCAAATTGCCCAAAACTCTATTGCAAATTTTGCACAAGATTCAGATGCTGCAAAATGCTATGAAGATTTTTGTAATGAATACATCGAATATTTACAAATTGTGAAACCACAATAGTACAAATTGAAAATATGAAAACAGACATAAAAAAAATGATTGCTGGCAAAACCAAACTTGCTTTAACCAGTAATATCCTCGCCGCAGAGTCTATCAAGCAAAATATTACGATTATTTCAGAACTGAAAAACTTGATTCCTCTTCCTTCCGATGATGAAATCAAACAATTAGAAGCTAATATTTTGGAGCATGGTTGCCAAACGCCTTTACAGCTTTGGCAAGTTGATAAAAAAGAATTTTATCCTGATGTTGATGCTAATAACGAAGTGTTGTATGTTTTGATAGATGGGCATAATCGTCATCAAATTTGTAAAAAACATAATCTGTCTTTTGAAGTATATATTTTATCTTTCAAGAATTTGAAAGATGCTAAAGACTATATTATCAATTTACAACTTGGTCGAAGAAACCTTTCTCCTTCTCAAATTTCTTATTTCAGAGGATTGAAATACAACAACGAAAAGGTTGATAAAGAGGATAACTTGAAGGTTGGCCCCTCGAAGGGTCAAAATGACCCTTCGGATAAATCGACCGCAGAGCGGTTAGGCGTGGCCTATAACGTAAGCCCAAAAACCATTAAACGAGATGCAGAGTTTGCCGAAGGATTAAATTTATTGTCTCCAGAACTGAAAAAAGACATCTTGTCGGGCCATTTAAAAGCTAAGAAATCAGACATTCAACAACTAACTAAACTTAAAAGCCCAGCCACTCCGATTGATTCCTTAGCTAAACTCTCGGATTTGGTATCCATCAAAAACCAATCGGAGACTGAGACTATCACACCCGATGAAAAACCGAGCAGTAAAAATGAAGATTCAAGAGAAAATCTCATCAATAAAGTAAAGGAAAGCATCAAAAACGCCAATGATTCAGACTTGACACTTGAAATAAAAGGGTCATTTATTATCAATAATGGATTGGTAGCGGTTTGGAAAAAACTAAGGGGCTTTTCGGAAGAGATGATTATTGATGAAGATTTTACCGATAGAATATCTATTTTTCAAACCATGAGCCTAGGAATTGTTCAGCAATTATGAACCCCAAAAGCTGGACAAAAAATAAACTCAGAAATTTAATATCTCTGAGAAACAATAACATTCCCCTATCGGATAAGAAATGACGAAAGGCGGATTCAAGTCATAAAATGCGTTTTAAAACGAAATCCTAGCAATAAGCACAATATGACCAACAAAGTTTTGCTGAGCATATCCACTATGGTATCGAAACCAGAAAGAGATTTTATTTGGGAAAATCTGAAAACGACTAGATTCCCTTTTACCTTTCTTTCAATAGCTGCATGGCTTGTTTTATGCTTTGGGTAGGCTTTTTACATAGTGTGTTTTGGCAGATATAAATCATGGTTTTGCCTTTGTTGAACTTACTTTTTAGCAGTGGAACATTTTCGTTTTGCTCGCTCACTATCAAAATTATATTGTCCATTTTTAAGAATTTTTTAGCCAAATTCCTTGCATTTTTTCCAACAACACAAACTTCATAAACATTACTTTGGCTTTTCATCAGCAGATTACCCCAATAGTAATAATCACTTGAATTGGCTTGATTACTGATAGCTTTTAGCATTTTTTCAGATGTTTCTTCATACTTTTTTTCTTGAAATATAACTCCTAAATCATGCAAAACATTGGCCAAAACAGCATTTGAACTTGGCAAAACACCATCTATTATCTCAACGTTATCGTTTATAAATAATTGATTATTAGACGAATAACTAAAAAAATCATTTTCATTTTGTTTGAAATTTTCAAAAACAACAGTAACAAGATTTTGGGCTGTGGTCAAATATTTTAGCTCAAAACTGCACTGATATAGTTTTGCAAAAGCGTCAATCGTGAAGGCATAATCGTCTAAAAATCCCTCTTTATTTTGATAACTTAATCGTTTCAGTTGTCCATTACTTTGTAGTTGGTTTTGAATGATAAAATCCGCTAAATGTTTGGCTTGTGTTAAATACTTGGAGTTCCCCAGTATTCTGAACGCATCTATGTATGCTCCCAACATTAAGGCATTCCAAGCCGTAATGATTTTATGGTCGATGGCGGGTTTTGGACGTTTGTTTCGAGCTAATAATAATTTTTTAATGTTTGATTTATATACCTGGTTATCAGCGGATTGTTGGTTATTTTGGTATAAAATATTACGATTTTTTTCCCAATTACCCGTTGTGGTAACCCCAAAATATTCACAAAATTGATTAGCTTTTTTACCTAAAATTTGCTTAACTTCTTGTTTTGTCCAAGTATAATAAACCCCTTCTTTCCCCTCTGAATCAGCATCTATCGAACTGTAAAAACCACCCGATTTATCTTTAAAATTTTGTTCTAAAAACTCAATGCTTTGCTCAACAATAGTTTTATATCGTTCGTTTTTTGAAATTCCGTAAGCCTTTGCATATAAACTAATCAACTGGGCATTATCGTAGAGCATTTTTTCAAAATGAGGTACTCGCCAATATTCGTCGGTAGTATATCTGGCAAAACCTCCTGCCAAATGGTCATAAATTCCACCATCAGCTATATGATTCAAGGTGTTAAAAACACTTTTTTGTAATGTATCATCTTGATATTGAAACGAATAACGCAACAAAAAATCAAACAACCCTGGCATCGGAAATTTAGGAATGCCTTTCAATCCGCCCTCTTTAAAATCAATTTCAGTTTTGATTTTTTTCAGTACATCTTCCAGCAAAACCAATGACTTTTGTCCATCTTTTACCTTTATTTTTTGAGCATTACCAATGCCTTCTTTGAGGTGTTTGGCATATTGATTGAGTTTTTCGGGGGTATTTTTTTTAGCTTCTAAAAAAAAATTGAGTTGGTCAATCCATTCTTTTTTGGGTAAATACGACCCTATCCAAACAGGTTTTCCGTCGGGCAAGGCAATGACATTGAGTGGCCAACCACAGCCACTTGGATTAGTAAGCTGGCAAGCCAAAAGATAAACTTGGTCTATATCGGGGCGTTCTTCTCGGTCTATTTTGATATTGATAAAATTTTCGTTCATCAATTTAGCTACGCTACTATCCGAAAAACTTTCTTTTTCCATCACATGACACCAATGGCAAGCCGCATAACCAATGCTAATAACCATTAACTTTTGTTGTTTTACGGCCAGTTCAAGGGGGTTTTCGTGCCAAGCGTTCCAATTTACAGGGTTATGAGCGTGTTGAAGTAAGTAGGGGCTTTTTTCGTGGATTAGGGCATTGGTGTGGGCAAAGGTTTGGCCTCTTGCCCCATAAAAAGAAGCAAGAAGAAAAAACAAGATGCTTATCAATAACTTATATTTCATTATTTACTCAAATAATTTTTGTTATCATTCAATACTGATACGCTCGAATCTCTCCATTATTTACCGTTACCAAGATATAATTTTTGTTACCAACTTTAATTTTTGCCATGTTTCTGCTGTTTTCGTTTACAAAAAAACCGCTTTTTTGTACTGAAATTGACTCAAAATTTCCTTTACCATCGCCTTTCAAAAACAAGCCTATTGAGGCATCGTAGCGAGCGGTTTCTACTTCGGCTTCGTATTTATTGCCCACGGCCAAAATATCCTGATTGCCGTCATGGTCAAAATCATCGATGAGCATTGCCGTAATAACCGAAAATTGAGCCATTGTTGGCAAAAGTCTATACTGAAAATTGCCATTGCCTAGGTTTTCAAGATAAATACTCCCCATTTCGTCTATTTCCAAGTGCAGGGCTTTTTCTAGTTTTTCAGGACTATAAATTTGATCTAATGAAGACTTTGCAAATTGGTCGAAAGTGGGTATTTTTTGGGCAATGAATGGCATTTGTTGGCTGCTACATTCACGCCCACGTACAGGTAAAAGGCTTGTGCTTTTGTCATCGCCTTTGGCCAAAACTACGTCGTTCATTCCATTTTCGTCGAAATCGGCACTAAACACATGAAATTTCTTTTTGGCATCTTTCTTAAATTTATTGTTTAGCCCCAAATTGCCCAAAACATAGTCTTGGTCGCCGTCGCCGTCAAAATCATTGGCTACAATACTGTGCCAAAAACCATGTGTTTTTTCAAGATTCGGGACATTTTTTTTAACCAAATTTCCATTGATGTTTTCAAATATTTGAATATTTGTCCATTCGCCTACAACAATTAAATCTTGGTCTTGGTCGTTGTCAAAATCTGTAAAAAGGGCATCACGCACAATAGCCCCCCAGCCCCCGAAGGGGGAGTTTAGAGCATCAATCTCAAGCGTAGCTGTATTTCCTGAAAGCGGATTAGTATCTGTTTTAAGCCCATTTCTGACTCTATCTTCAGCAACTAGGGACTTTATTAAATAGCTATTTGCAGGATAGGGGTATTTTTGTTGTTGCATCATGCCACCTACAAACAATTTATTACTGGTTTTGTCAAAAGCCACAGCTCCTGTGGTCATTAGCATTTGGGGCAATGCTTTGGGTTTATGTACTAATTTTCCATTTATATTAAGGTATAGTTTATCTTGTAATTCGGGCGAATTTTCTAAGAACTCGTTGCTACCATTGGCCACATACAGGTCTGGTTGGCCATCGTTGTTGGCATCAAAAAAAAGAGCTTTTATTTTTTCTTGCTCGGCATCGTCAAAGTATTGGGTTTCAAAACTTCCGTCTTGTTTTTGGGTAAAAAGCTGACTCTGTTGGCCTTTTGCTCCACCTACAAAAAAATCGTCAAGGCCGTCATTATTTACATCTCCAACGACCAAGGCGGGCCCAATAGCCGATAATTTATTGGGCAATAAAACCTCTTTGGCAAAATCGTTATAATCAGACTCTTGATGTTTGAAATCAACGAGTTGGGTTTCTTTAAAAATTGCTTTTGAGTTAATCTCATTTTGATTAATGACGGTCAAATTTTCTTTTGCTGTTTTTTGATTGATTGTCAAAACCTGATTGGCCTTGATGTTGGTCAGTTTAGTTTTTTGTTTATCATTCCACATAACAATAAGGCTATCTATTTGCTGAACATTGCCTAAACCAAAGTGTAAAATAGGCTCTGACGAAGACAAAAATCCACGGCTAGGGCTTAATTCTAGAAACTGTTGTTGGTTTTTGTTATAATAAATCATGGCTTTTGCCCCATAGCCAAAAGTATTGCTGGCCAAGCCTTCTAGTTTTATTCTTAAATAATTTTGGGTAGAATTATTCTTGTAAATAAAAGGCGAATCTTCTACATTGTTGATGATGACATCAAGGTCTCCATCGTTATCTAAATCACTGTATGCCATGCCATTAGAAAAACTTGGCGTATCAAAACCCCAGTCATCGGTGGCGTTGCTAAACTTTAGGTTGCCTGTGTTTTTGAAGGCATAATTTTTTAGTTTCTCCGAAGGCACTGCGTTCAAAATTTCGCTCAATTTCAAATTACCCAATGCCAACATTTCGCTAATTTTGTTCATGCCGTCCACAAATCTGATGTCTCTTTTTATACCATTGCTTACCAACAAATCCTTAAAACCGTCATTATCAATATCTACAAAAAGACTAGCCCAACTCCAGTCGGTATTGGCCACGCCAGCTAGTTGTGCAATCTCGCTAAAGGAATCATTTCCGTTGTTCAGTTGCAGGGCATTGAACATATATTGATGGTTAAAATTTTTGGTAATGACATCAAACCGTCCCGTGTTCATCGATGCCATATTGGCTTTGTTACGGTAGTGGTCGGCGGCACTCATATCGGCTGTAAAAATATCGGGCAAACCATCGTTGTTAAAATCGGCAATGTCCACACCCATCGAATAGAGCGATTGATGTTTAAAAAGCGATTTGGCTTGGTTGATAAATGTGCCATTCTTTTGGTTGATATAAGTAGCATCAGACGTGAAATAGTCGTTAGCAATGTAAATGTCTTGCCAGCCGTCTTGGTTTAAATCCGAAATCACAATGCCCAAACCATACGCACAAGACGTTAAACCTGCCTTTTCGGTAATGTCAGTAAATAAAGCCCCCTGACCTCCAGAAGAGGACTTTATGCTAGGGCTTAAATTTTCATATAATTTATTTGAATATTCGATACATGACGTAGGTTCTAGCCTGTCTTGCATTTTTTCCATGTTATTGCTTGTAGGTTGATTGACCACAAAAAGGTCTAAATCGCCGTCGTTGTCCATGTCAAAAAAACTTGCTTGCACCGAGTAGCCAGTATCGGCAAGGCCATATTCTGAGGCACGTTCTATAAAAACCCTATCGACAGCCCCCGATGCAGGAGCTTTTGTATTCGGATTATTAGTTCCCCCATCGGGGGTTAGGGGGCTATTGATGTACAACAGGTTTTTTCGTTCTGATTTGTTGTTAGTAGGCTCAGAACGGCAAACGTAAATATCAAGCCAACCGTCTCCGTTTACATCTGCCATGGTTACGCCACTAGACCAAGTATGGGGTGGATTATTAAGTAAGTTTTGTGAAATATCTTGAAACTGAAAATCCCCTTTGTTTAGATATAGCCTATCGGGTACTTGGTTTCCTGCCAAAAAAATATCAGCCAACCCATCGTTATTAACATCGCCAATGGCCACCCCTGCCCCGTTATATACATAGTCCCAGATAACATGATTGTATTTGCCATTTTCTTTGATGGTATTTTTAAAATCAATGCCGCATTTTTCGGTATTTAAAAGTTCTAAGCGTTTTTGAGAATAAGCTGGTTTTATAAAAAAAATACTTATCAGAATAAAAAAGAGTTTCATTGAGGGTTAAAATTTGGAAGATGTATAAAAATAATTTTGAGGGGCATACGATACGCAAATGAGAGTGGCTGAACTTAAAAACAAAGAAATACTGCATAAAAGTAGCGAAAAAAAAACTTTTAAAAATACCTGCTATCAGGTATTTTGTTGCTCCTTTTTTTGTTCGTCCTTTGCATCATGAGTTAATTTATAAGTATATGATTACAAACGGTTTATATTATTAAAAATAATAATTTTAATCTCAAATGCTTTATGATACAATTATCAAAACAGGGGTTTACCCTTGTATAAAACCAAAAAAAATAAGGCTAGTTTTGTGTCGTGTAGAAGCAAAAGTAAGTACCTAGTATTATTTGATTTCGATACCTCTAACAATTTCGATACCTTCAATTATACTTAAAATTATGAAAAACTGTAAGGCACTAATACTAGAAACCGCTACAATTGACCTCCTAATGATGAGGGAGGTACTTTGTCAATTTGAAACCATTGACACAAAATATGTACGAAATACTGCTGATTTTTTCAAGAATATTGATGAAGAAGAATACCAATTGTTTGTGATAGATATTACATCGGAAAATTTTACAATTGAAGGTATAAGTCTGGTAGAGGCCATAACCAAAACCAACGCTTGGACAATTATTACAAGTTTGCTTGATGTTAAGGACTTTTATGAAAAATACAAGGGGCTAAGGTTCAAAAAATTTATTCTGAAAAAGCCTCTTGATAAATATACATTCAAAGCCACAATTGAAAGTTTTTTGCTTTCGCAAATAGGGTATTTGCCAGCACAAGCCGAAGTATTAAATTTTTTAATGCTCAAACTTGGTAATTTTTTGCACAAAGTATCATACCCTGACATTAGCCTCATACAAACCGATGACCACGCCACAACAATTTTTACAGACTATCAAAAATATACTGCCTACAAACCACTAAAAGCGTTTGAAGAGATTATCCAAGGCGAGAACTTCCAAAAAGTAAATCGTAATTCTTTGATTAACTTGAACAAGATAAAGAGAGTGAATCTGAAAGAAAATTATGTAGAAATCTTAAATTTCCAAGTCCAAATAAGCAGAGGTTGTAAATCTGGGTTTATAAAAAAATATACTAGTCTAAATGAAACGAATTCACACGTATATACCAAAA
>JAYWHL010000254.1:0-9627 GCA_043777715.1 Cytophagaceae bacterium
AAACTTGGGTTGCTCATGCCGCCCGCCGCCGAAAGCGGTTGCACGGGGATACTCAAACTACTTACGCCATTTACGGCCAAGCCATTGTTGTTGGTACAACTTACGATATTGGCGTTGGTGTTACAGTTCCAAAAACCTGAACTAAAATTCGTTGGACTGGTTGTAAAGTTGGCTGGCATGGCAAAAGTCAATGACAATGTACCGCTCGAAGCCAAATTACCGATGTTATTTACATTAAACGATACATTACTGATTTGACCAGTGGCTAATGAGAAACTCTGCGACTGCAACACTACGGCCAAATCTGGTGCCGAAAGTGGAGCTACTACTACGTTGGTAGAAGTACTACCCGAGTTATTACTTATAACCGACTCGCTGGCCACTGGCATTACGGTATAGGTAAAGGTAATTAATTGACCTTGGGTGTTTTGACCCGCCACTATGCCGATGCTCAAACTTGTATTTTGTCCTGCATTAATACTTACGTTGTTATTGCTGATGCTATAAACCGTAGCACCATTTTGGCCTGCTTGGCCTGCCCCCAACACCCAGCCATTGGCCAGTTGGTTGCCACTAAGCGTATAACCTGCTGGCACACTAAACTGTACGGTCATTGGCCCAGCATAAGCACCATTACCACCGTTGTTGATGGTAAGGTTTACCTGAGACGTAGCCCCCACTTGCATATTTGGACTTGGCTGGCTGCCTATAATCGTAAAGTCTGGTTGTGTACCCGACAATACAGGCAGTGTGATATTGAGCAACTGGCTCGACGAAGACGTTTGGCCTTGGAGCGGTTGCAACACAAAATTGATGCTTGGGTTAGTACCCACCAAACTATTGCTTGGTACTACGGGGATATTAAACAACAAATTATTGGTCGATGCCAAACCTCCTGTATTTTGATTAACAAGCGTAATAATCGTACCGCCGTTTGGCCCTGCTTGGGTGCTGCCTACTGTCCAGCCACTTGGGAGTTGGCTCGTGCTAACGTTCAAGCCCGCTGGCAAGTTTAACTGCACACTCAAAGGTCCAAAAGCCGTGCCATTGCCTGCATTGTATAAATATACTGGAATACCCGACACTTGGCCACCTTGCATTTGTGGGTTTGGTTGCCCAACAATAATCAATACATTTGGCGAACTTACCTGCTGATTAGACGTATAAGTAAAAGTGCTTGGCGATGATTGGCCTTGAGGTTGGAAATTTATCGTAATGCTTGGCGTAGTGCCTGCCGCCGCTTGCGAAACTAGCAACGGAATGTTAAGGTTCAGTTGCGTATTGGCAGCGATACTACCCGTTGGATTATTCAACACAATAACCGAAGTACCATTTGGCCCTGGGGTATTAGAAACAATAGTCCAACCGTTTGGCAATTGAGATTGGTTTACGGTTACACCTGCTGGCAAGCTAAAACTAATATTAAGCGGAGCAACTACTGGGGCATTGCCCGTGTTGTTAAATATGATTGGCAACATCGACGTTTGGCCAATGGCAAAAGGCGTAGTTGGGTTGCTCACATTTATCGTTATGCTTGGGGCAACGGCTGGCTGTACGGGATTTGAAGTAAATGTTTGCGAATTTACAGGCGTACTATATCCTGGCACAGTTGGCGTATTAATGGTTATATTAAACGACTGGCCTAATAATGTACTACTTGGGGTTACGGGTACATTGAGTGAAAAATTACCTCCTACTGGTACACTAACGCTTGGATTATTCAACGTGTAAATAATCGTATTGTTTGGCCCCTGAATCTGCGACCCTATCGTCCAGCCAATTGGCAAAGTTCCGATACTTACTCCTACTGGCAAATTAATCTGAAAATTAACTGGGCCATTATAAGGACTCGTACCCGTGTTGTTAAATATAAAATTGATGTTAGAAGGCTGCCCAATATTAAACGAACTCGGCAACACTACCTGTGGCTGAATTTGTGCCGAAGTCGTGGTTACATTAACCGACCCTTGATTATTCCCAGTATTGGTTTCGGTAGATTCGGGCGTAACCAAAATACTAATCGTTCCAGACTGGTTGGCCGCCGCTGGGCCTGGTGTTAGGCTAAGCGTTAGTTGTGAATTTTGACCTGCGCCAAGGCCACCGCCTGAGCGTTGCATTGTTACTGTGGTTGTACCGTTGGCATTAGAAGTTTGCGAGCCAATTACCCAACCCAAAGGTGCTTGCGTAATGCTATAACCTGCTGGCAAAGTAACGTTCAAAGACAAGGCACTGCTCGACGAAGTTGTACCGTTGTTTGTAATTGTAATCTGTAAATTAGAAACAATACCAACCGAAGGACTCGGCGATAATGCACCAAGTGCGAGGGATAAATCGACCGTTCCGATGTTACCAACTCCGAAGGCTGTATTATTAGTCGTATTAAATTCAGAAGGAATGTTTTGAATCGTTCCTGTAAAATTAACTTGCCCAGTTTGGCCATTCAAAGGTGTTACTCCAACACTAAAATTAGACGAATTGCCCGTGGCTAAACCGTTGGCATTCATATAAAAATACGTTGTTGTTCCATTGCCATTAACAGTATTGCCTCCCAAAGTCCAACCGCCTGTATTACTAGAAGTAGGAACCATGTTGCTAGGCAATGAAAACTGTATTGTAAGTGGCCCAGTGGCTGTGGCTTGGCCTGTATTCACTACCGTCATGGGTATTTGGGTAGTTTGGCCAACCACCATGGCTGGGATTGTTCCAAAAACAAGAGATAAGTCTGACGATGATACACCTTGTGGTGTGGTAATAGATGCTGTGTTGTTATTGGTAATAACCTCGCCCGCCACAGGATTGATGACTGCATTGAAAACAAAAGGTTGTGCAGCCGCATTTGCCGAAGGAATCGGCCTGAACGGAATTGTTATTAATGAACTTTGTGTATTGCTAATTGTACCATTTCTAGTACAAGAAACCGAAGTCCCTGATGGCGTACAAGTCCAACCATTGCCTCCAGAAAAAATACTCATTCCTATACTCACTACCGAAGCATTAGGAAAAGTAACGACTGCCGTTTGCGAACCCGAAGCCGCACCTGCACTAAGGTTAGAAACCGTAACCAACAAATTATTAGTTTCTTGCAAAACCATCGTTCCAGGTTGTGCTATACTAATGATAAGGTCTGGTGGAGTTTGTACGATATTACCGCTAATGGCTGGGGCATTGGCATTGCCTAAAGCCCCTCCACCACTTGCAGCTCCACTGATGCTGAAATTACCCGTAGCGTTTGGCGTAACGTTTATCACAAAGTTAGTACTTCCACCATTGTTTGGTACGGTCGTAGTACTGGTACACGTAACCACCTGACCATTAGCCGAACAGTTCCAGCCATTACCGCCACTGCCACTTGGGGTGAAAGTCATGTTACTTGGCAACGTAGTAACATAACTAATTGTACCAATACTAGAAGCCGAACCATTGTTTACGATATTAATCGTTATAGGATAAGGGCTATTTAATGATGCCGTTTGAGAAGTTACTACTTGCGTAACCGAAAGCGAGGCCGTCGTACAGAGTACATCACACGTAAAGTTACATTGCCAAGCATTAGCCTGACCATATCCCAAAATCGTCATGTTATTGCCAGGGTTGGTATTAGACGACACCCCTTTGAAGGCTTCGCCACTATGCCACAAATATAAATTTCCACCTGAACAAGCATTCGTTCTTTGAAAACTAAACAAAGCGATTTCGGTATTGGCAGGTACAGAAAAACCATTTGCTCCTGCATTGCCTGGGGCAAAACCTACGGATACAAAATCATAACTTGGGTTTTCGGACGGGGCGTTTGTTCTAGTACTTGCCGTCCATGTCATGCCTGATTGTATTGTTGTGATAGGCGATATGGCCGTACCCATTGGTAATGCCAGCGTAACCTGTGCCGTGGAAATCAAGGCATTTACACCCGTATAAGCCACAGCCGATTTCATATAAACGGTATAAGTTATACCATCTGTACCTAGCCTCATACCATATCTAACGCCCGTTGTGCATTCGTTAGGATTACAAGGATATATACTGCCACCGCCACCCGCAGCCGCTTGTACTGGCGATGACGGACTAACCATTGGGGCGTTTAGGCCACTTGTGTTGGTTTGGCCTGGGGCGGCACTTATTGCCCCTGTAAACATCGGCGTTTGGCCTTGCGAACTAGCACTTGGTGTTACAGAAATAGCAAACGAACTCATAGTAGATGGACTTAAACCTCCACCGTTTGTATTGGTACAAGCAACTGTTTGGCCACTGGTAGTACAGTTCCACGCCCCCGAAATAAACGAAGGTTGTGGTACAATACCCGTTGGCAATGTAGTTGAGAATGTAATTGGCCCTGTGGCCGTGGCATTGCCCGTATTAGAAATATTAACTTGAATGTTGGCAGGGCTATTAACCGTAAGCGTAGGAATTGGCCCCATACTTACTACTAAGTTTGGCGTTCCTCCACCACCTGCGGCTTGTACTGGACTAGACGGACTAACCAACGGAGAAGTTAGGCCGCTTGTATTTGTTTGACCAGAAGCCGGACTTATCGTGCCTTGAAAACTAGGCGTTTGGCCAATAATACTTGTACTTGGCGTTATCGGCACTACAATACTCGTGCTACCACCATTGGCTGGCACATTGGCATTATTAGTTGCACAAAACAATGATTGGCCATTAACTCCACAATTAAAAATACCTGACTGAAAAGCCTGTGGTGCGGAAACTCCAGCTGGCAAAGTACTGGTAAAAGTAATAGGCCCAATAGCTGCTGCATTTCCTGTATTTGTTATCGTTACAGGCAAATTGCTTGCAGTTCCTGCCGTTAAGGTTGGTACTGGCCCCATTGTTACACCCAAATTTGGGGCGGTAGCCACGGGGGCAGCCTGCACAGGGCTACTCGGACTTACGGCTGGAGAGGTTAATCCACTTGTATTGGTTTGGCCTGGGGGAGTCCCTATCGTTCCTTGAAAAACTGGCGTTGTGCCTACTGTACTTGCATTGGGGGTTACGGGTAATGATAATGCCGAAACTGCCGAAGGGGCAAGTCCACTAGGGTTTTGATTGGCACAAGCTACGGTTTGGCCATTGGTTAAACAGTTCCAAGCACCAGATGTAAATTGTGCAGGTGTACTCACGCCATTTGGCAAAGTAGTCGTAAAAGTAAGCTGACCTGTTGCCGTACCGTTGCCATTGTTTGTAATGGTTACGGGAATATTAGATACAGTTCCTGCCGTTAGGGTTGGTACTGGCCCCATCGTAACACCCAAGTTTGGGGCTGTGGCGGCCATGGTTGCCGAAGGTGGCGATACAATATTTGAGTTATTATTTACCAAATTGGTCTCGCCCGTTACAGAATCTATCGAACCATTGAAACTTGGCGTAGTACCCGCCGCAGCCGCAAGCGGAACAATTGGAATACTAAAAGCCGACGAACCACCGTTGGCAGCAATCGGATTTGTAGTTGAGCAACCTATATTCTGATTAGACCGAATACAGCCCCAACCATTTCCTGCCGAAAACATCGTTGAATTTGTAGTATAATTGGCAGGTAGCGTAAGATTAAACATCAGCGTTGAGTTGGTGGCAGCAGTACCAACATTACCAACAGTAACAGGCAGTTGCGTAGCTTGGCCAACCGTCATGGCTGGGATAGCACCTAGCGTAACGTTAAGGTCGGGGGCAGTGGCAACCGTACAGGTAGTGGCAGCTCCATAGTTTCCAGCGTAAGCATTTCCATTTTGATAGCCAGCAATCGAGATACTATTACCCGGCCCAGTAGTGGTTGAAACTCCCTGAAACATATCCGAAGTTGCCCAAATAGACACTGGCCCCGTACAGTTTCCACCATCAGAAAAAGAAAAAAGTAAAATATCTGTATTGGCATTGATTGGAAACTTATTGTATCCATTATACATCGTAAACGACAAATATGAATTAGCTGGGTTCTCGCTTGGGCCATCAACCCTAACATTTACATTCCACCTCATGTCGTTCGTACTCGTATAAACCGTACTGGCATTCGGAAAGGCATTAAGTGGAACTACCAGCGTTATTTGTGCCGAGCCAATTACATTAAATGGATTATTTAAGTAATTATTATTCGATTTCATAAACACACTATACGTACCACTACTATTGCGTTCTATTTTGAACGAAATGGGTCTTTGGGCTTGTACGCTCTGAAAGGCCCCTCCTATCATTATCAAAAACAATGATAGTATGTTGAGTAAAAATCTTTTTTTCATGATTTATTGACGTTTTTATTGACAGTTTTGAGATTTTATAAAGCGATATAATAAACCTCTGCATGGTGTTGAGCCATACAGAGGCTTATTTTTTATGGGAGTTGTTGCTTGACAATAAAGTTCAAGAAGTAGTTTACGCTATTGTCGGGGTGAAACAACACGGCAAAGAACAAGAAATCTACTTCGTTGTTTGGCCCTTGGAATATTACTTTACCGTCCATATCAATATCAGCTTTTGAATAAACATTGTTACGGATATAGTTGGTGTAGTAGTTTACGCCATTGTTTGCATCAAACAGCACATCAAAGAAGATTGGGTCGGAGTCATTGTCTGGTCCTTGGAAAATCACCGAATTATCTCCGTTGGTATTTCCTGCCCACATCATTTTTACGCCTCCCGATTCTATTTGCGGTGCTGAACTTCTGGCGATATTACCTATTGGGAACTTATAATTGGCCACCGACGTACTCGTAAAGTCCACCAATGGTGTTGTTGCTGTCAAGGTAACGGCTGCGTCGGTCATTACGCCCAAGTGGTTACGATGTCTCAGGGCTACATAAGCATTCGTTCCTGACGGTACTCCCGTAAACGATACCGCCGAAACTCCGTCTATACCAACAACATCACCGTCTCGTTGAATCAAGGCCGATTTTGTGGCTAATATTTGTGCAGGATTCAAGGCACTTCTTAGCTCAACCACCACCCAGTCCACTATGGCATTAGCCCCTGTTACACCAAATACCGTGGTTGGCGATGCTATGGTCTCGCCTCCACCCGATAAGTGGGTATAGTTCAAGGCCGTGTAAGGCTCTACGGCAGGAATCACGTTTTTGGTTCTCAAATCATCTCGCATCAATCCCGCTACGGTACTGTTGGCCATTGCTCCTTGCAAGAATGCCTTAATAGAAAGCGTAATACCCGTGCCACCTCCTGCATTTACAGGCTGGTTTGGTGTCATGGTTGGGGCGGTGTTATTAGCCGTAACGCTTTCGTTGGTTACAGGTGCAGTACTTGCATTTACAGTTGGAGACGTCCCTGCCGTATTTGCTGCTGGTATTACAGGTATCAAGAAAATACTATTACCTCCATTATTTATCGTTCCTTGGTTCGTACAAGTTACCGTCTGTGGTATTCCTACTGATGCCGAACAGTTCCAGCCATTACTCGTAAATGTACTTTGAGGTGTGCTTAACCCTGCCCCTAGCACTACGGTTGTGGTAATTGGCCCATTGGCTGGTGCCGAACCGATATTGGCTACGGTTACAGGTATGTTGCTGGTTACACCCACTGTATATGACGGTGCTGGTTGGCCTATGGTAGTGGTTAGGTCTGGCGCCCCCACAACGGCCTGTGTTGGTGTTAGGCTTGTGCCATTATTATTGGTAATGGTTTCGCCCGTAACAGGTGCAGTTGTGGCATTAAATGTTGGCGTAGTTCCTTGCGAACCTGCCAAGGCCGTTACAGGAATCACAAAGGCATTGCTACTATTGCCTGCAATATTCGAGGCTGTCGTACAAGCCACTGTTTGGCCAGTTGTGGCACAAGTCCAACCATTGTTGGTAAAGTTAGCCAATGATGTTACACCCGTTGGAAGCGTAATACTCGTACTTATCGGCCCTGCTGCATTACCTCCCCCAATATTCGCTACGGTTACGGTCATGTTGCTCGGTATGCCCACAATCATACTTGGGCTTGGCTGGCTCAAGGTAGTGGTTAGGTCTGGAGCACCCGTTTGTACGTTTGGTGTAGATGCTGGTGTGGCATTATTATTTGTACTATTCGATTCTCCTGCAATAGGCGTTGTAGTTGCATTGATGGTCAATGGCGAGCCAACGTTTGCTGCCGAAGGCGTAACGGGTACAATAATATCTACCGAGCCAGGCCCAGGAATTGAGTTATTGGTCGTACAATTTACGGTACTGCCCACTGTGGCACAATTCCAGCCATTACTTGTAAATGTTGGCGGAGCAGTAGTACCTGATGGTATCGTTACGGTAGCCGTTAATGGCGATGCCGAAGCTGGTAGATTACCCACATTGGCTACCGTAACCGTTACTAGCAACGGCGAACCCACGGTTGGCGGTGTAGTTGGCACTGTTACCGTAGTGGTCAAATCGGGTGCTGGTGTTGGCTGTACTGGTGTTACCGTTGGCGTAGGGCCTGACGGATTATTTATCGTATTGGTTTCGCCAGGCACGGGGTCAGTTGTTGCATTAAATACTGGACTCGTTCCTATAATCGTACCATTTGGCGTTATTGGAATACTCAATACACTACTCGTATTATTGGCAATGCTGGCCGATGTACTACAATTTACGGTACTACCCACTGTGGTACAATTCCAACCATTTGTACTAAAATTAACCAATGATGTTACACCCGTTGGCAATGTCAAGGTTGTACTTATTGGCCCATTGGCTACTGCCGTTCCGATATTAGCCACCGTTACTGGCAAGATACTCTGCAAGTTGGCTGTTAATACAGGCAGTGGTTGCCCAATGGTAGTGGTCAAATCTGGCACACCTATTACCGCCTGTGTAGGGGTCATTGGTGTTGCTGGATTGTTAGCCGTAATTGTTTCGCCTGTTACGGGACTGGTTGTGGCCGTAAAACTTGGCCTTGTACCAATCGTGCTTGCATTTGGCGTTACAGGAACAGTAATTACAGAACTTCCTCCATTCGGAATAGCCGTTGTACTCGTACAAGCCACCGTAATACCCGTAGTGGCACAAGTCCAAGGGCCACTCGTGAAGTTGGCTGGGGCAGTTGTTCCCGTAGGTAAAGTCATTGAAGTTACAATCGGGCCATTAGCAGGACTAGAACCTATATTGGCTACGGTTATTGGCACATCGCTTGGCGTACCTGCACTAAATGGCGTCAAGGGCTGGCCTATGGTAGTAGTAATATCTGGAATACCTCCCACATTTGGTGTGGTAGTTGGCGGAGAGGTATTATTGGCCGTATTCGGTTCTCCTGACACAGGGCTTGTTTGTGCTGTAAACGTTAGTGGAGTATTTGCTGTTGTAGCATTTGGCGTTACTGGCACTTTGATTACACTATTTGCATTTGGTGCTATTCCAGTTGTAGTGGTACAAGCTACGCTCAATCCAGTTGTGGCACAATTCCAACCATTATCCGTAAATGTGGCAGGGGCAGTGGTGCCTACTGGCAAGTTTAAGGTAGTGGTTAATGGGCCGTTGGCTATGCCTGTACCAATATTAGCTACCGTTACAGGAATGTTACTGGCTTGTCCAATTACTAACGGTGTTAGTGGTTGGCCTACTGTGGTTGTCAAATCAGGCAAGCCAAGCACTGGCAACGTAGCGGTGGTAGATGCACTGTTATTGGCTAGTAGGGTTTCGGTTGGCACTTGGTTGATTCTTACATCAAATTTTGGCG
>JAYWHL010000255.1:0-9619 GCA_043777715.1 Cytophagaceae bacterium
GCAAACGTTACGCTTCTCCGAAGCGAAATAACAGGGTTTTTGACGTTTTTTACTACAAAGGTTAAGCCTCTCCGAGGCAAAAAGAATAAACCACAAAGAAACAAAGAACACAGAGGTTAGATTCAGTATGGTGTTTAATAAATTATTTTAATCGTATGATTACTTTCTGATACTTTGCCTCGGAGAGGCACAACCTTTGTAGAAAATTATAATACGCCCCTCTTCGGGCTTCGGAGAAGCCTAACCTAGCAAACGTTACGCTTCTCCGAAGCGAAATAACAGGGTTTTTGACGTTTTTACTACAAAGGCTAAGCCTCTCTGAGGCAAAAATATAGTAAAACTAAAATTTCAAGCCCCTATTCGAAATTAGCTATTCCAATTAACTGAGACTTCTTTACGTATTATGTTGCCAAAAAAACCCAAAAAACTCATTAAACACTGTACTTAACTATCCTTAAAAACTAATATGGATTTTGTGCATCATCATTAATTGAATAAATGCCAGAAAAGTGATAAAAAGATATAGATAACCTACTTTGATAATTTGCTTGCTAAATGGTTTCATAAACATATATGTTTGTAAGCTGTTGAGCTATTATTGCCTTGAGTATAGAATAAAAAATTACAAAACGTACTGATAATCAACAGGTTGGTTTTTAATATACGCTCGGCAACAAACCAGAATATTGTTTTGTAATTGCCCTGCAAAGGTATAGGGTTTAAATCTTAGCAAAAATACACTTCACTGAATAGTACAATAGATACTTTTTTGAATGCCATGAATAAGACTATATTGCCGTAAGTTCTTTTTTTAGTACAATTATTTTTAACGGAATTATGAAGTATTTTCTTTGAATAGTTATATGTAATTTTAACTTTTTGTGATTCAATCCTTACTTTTTTCTTAAAATGACTACCCCAATCTTTAAAAATGCTTGGCCTTATCAGCAAGATATTCTGAATTTGCCTGTTGGAAACCTGACGGAAGCCTTACCCTTTTACCAAAAAGTAATGGGTTTTGAGCTATTAACTCATGATTTTTTGCCACAACCAAAGGCTCTTCTAAAACGAGATTACGTAACCATTGGCTTGTCCCAAAACGGCGGAGACCCTACGCAAGACGGGTGTTTTTTTGAGGTAAATGATGTAGAAATCGTTTTTGAAGAACTAAAAATCAATGGTTTGGCACAAGCAAAACCTGATTTTAGGATAGACCAACACGGAGAAAAACAATGGAAGGTTTTCTTTGTTATTGCCCCAGACGGCCTTTGTTTTTGTGTTGGCCAAGTGCTTTAAGATACCATAAATTCATAAATTGTATGCAAAGTTCAAGTCCTAAATGGTGGCAAGAGGCCATTATTTACCAAATTTATCCCCGCAGTTTTAAAGATGCCAATGGCGATGGCCTTGGCGACCTCGCAGGGATAACTAGCCAACTCGACCACCTCCAAGCACTGGGTATTACACTGGTTTGGCTAAGTCCGTTTTATGATTCGCCCAATGCCGATAATGGTTACGACATCTCTGATTATCAGGCAGTTCATTCAGATTTTGGTACTATGGCCGACTTTGAAAACCTGTTAGCAGGGATTCATAGCCGAGGCATGAAACTGATTATAGACTTGGTGGTTAATCATTCGTCGGACCAACATCGCTGGTTTCAGGAATCTCGAAAATCAGTGGATAATCCTTACAGAGATTATTATATTTGGCAAAGTCCAAAGCTAAATCAAGAAGGACAAATTCAACCACCAAACGATTGGATTTCGTTTTTTAGTGGCCCAGCTTGGCAATATGACGAGGCCACAAATCAGTATTATTTACATCTTTTTGCCAAACAACAACCCGACCTCAACTGGGAGAATCCTGCCCTACGGCAAGAAATTTATGCCATGATGCGGTTTTGGCTTGATAAAGGCGTAGATGGTTTTAGAATGGACGTTATTCCGTTTTTATCAAAAGATACTTCGTTTGCCAATTATCCAGCAGGGCAGTTTGGCGATTTGAGTTTATATGCCAACGGGCCAAAAATCCACGAGTATTTATCCGAAATGAACCAAGAAGTCTTGGCTAAATACGATTGTGTGAGTATTGGCGAATGTTTTGGGGTGGCCTCGCACGAGGGTTTGTTGTATGTGGGCGAGTTTAGGCAAGAACTCAACCTGCTTTATCATTTCGACCACGCCGTACCCCGAGAAGAACATCGGTTTTTGCAACCCGCCCCCGAACTTACCCTACTAGAACTCCGAAAGATTGTTTATCGGTGGTATGAGGCACTGCAACCCACAGGCTGGCAAAATTTTTATTTGGGTAATCACGATAACCCTAGGGCGGTATCTCGTTTTGGTAATACCGAATCGTATCATGGAGCATCGGCCAAAATGTTAGCTACCCTTTTGCTAACCCTGCCAGGCGTGCCTACTATTTATCAAGGCGATGAAATAGGCATGAGTAATTGTAGGTTTGAAAACATAAACGAATTTGATGATATTCAAGTAAAAAATGCCTTTGAAAGCCTCGTAACCCAAGGCAAAGGCAATATAGATAATTTTTTGAAGGCTTGTAACTACATTGCCCGAGACCACGCCCGTACGCCCTTTCAGTGGAATAATCAGATTAATGCGGGTTTTAGCGATGCTCACAAAACTTGGATAAAAGTAAATCCGAATTACGAAAACATCAACCTCGAAGAACAACAATCCCAGTCTGAAAGCATCTATCACTTCTATCAAAAATTGATTGCATTTAGAAAAGGAAAACAGGCTTTGATTCGGGGGGAATACGAAGATTTATTGCCAGACTCTAATCAAATTTATGCCTATACTCGTAGCCATGAAAACGAAAAGTATTTAATAATTTTGAACTTCACAGCCCAAAGCCTAAATATTCCAATTAGCACCAATGGGTATATTTGTGAGTTGAGTAATTATGAAATATCAACAGGAGAAATAACGAGCCTAGCACCTTATCAGGCGGTAGTTTTGCGGAGGATTGACTAGGTAAAATACTGTAAATGAGTGTATTATAAACCATAATACTAAACAAATAAAACATGACATCTAAACTTTCGGTTATATTATTATTGCTAATGTATCATGGCTGTATTGCTCAAAAATCAGCTAAAAACAATGTTTGTCTAACGCCAATTCCTATGAACGAATCTGAACAAAAGCCCGTCAAACCTGCCAAAAATGTACTAAATACCGATTTGAAATTGTGCTGTGCTTCACCCAAAACGGGCTATTACCGAGATGGTTTTTGTACCACTGGTCAAGAAGACCAAGGCCGCCACGTGGTTTGTGCTATTGTAAGTCAGGCGTTTTTAGATTTCTCTAAAAGCCGTGGTAACGACCTCATTACACCCGTACCCGAATACAATTTTCCAGGATTGAAGGCTGGCGACAAATGGTGTTTGTGTGCTTTGCGATGGAAAGAAGCCCTAGAGGCCAACGTAGCTCCACCAATTGTATTGGAAAGTACGCATATCAAAGCCTTACAGTTTTTGAAATTAGATGATTTGAAAAAACATACGCAATGATTTGAGTCTAATTTCTTTTTGATTTGCGGATATACAAATAGACAATCAAAACAAAAACCGTGAAGATTGTACTAGCGATGGTTTTGCCCAATACACCAAAAAATAAAGACCAGTTGGAGGCTTCGAGGATAAATAACGTACAATGGTGTATAAATGTCAACGTACCAATATAGGCCAACATCCATTGGATTTCCATGGTGTTTAGCGAAATGTCCATGCGTTCTTCGTAGCCACGCTGCGGGGTTAATAGCCTGATAATCATGGGGCGGCAATAGGCCATGAGGGTAGTGGCAGCGGCGTGCATACCTAAAGTTTCTGAAAAAACATCTATCAAAATACCTGCCAAAAATCCTAATAGGAGCAAATTAATCTGCGAAATATCAAAAGGTAAAAACAAAATACAGGCAACATATACAAAGCAAAAAGCATAGCCAAACAAAGAAATTTGTTGTACGAATAAAATTTGTAGCAACAAAAACGAAATAAACATCAAAACAAACGAAACTAAGCTACGGGGATTCATGGGCTATGCGAATTGATTTCTTTTTTTGCTTTAAGTAGCAGTAAGCTATATGCTTGATATACAAATACTTATGACAAGAATAGTGCAAACTAATTTTGTTTAAGTACTTATGAACAAACTAAACAAAGCTAAAACGGCTCTCCTATCGTTTTTCAAACTCAAACCTTATTTTACTTTCTTGTCTTCTGCCAATGCCTCTATGGCTTCTTGGCTTGTTTGCATCTGATTGTTAATAACATAAACAAAAGCTAGGTTGCCAAAATTGGTACTGAGTTTGAGGTCGGTATCCCAAAAGGTTTGGTCGGGCTGAATGCCCAATTTTTTTACAATACCAATCATCACGCCCTCGCCATATTGTTTGTTATAGGCCGAGGTTACGATGGTGTCGCCAAGTTTTAGTGATTTATACCGAGATACGTCATTTAGTTTTATAACATCAGGATTAATACCGTCCCATTGCACGGAGCCAATTTCTTTGCTTCGTTTTACTTGTGCCGAAACCCTCATTTCAGAATGTAGGATAGAATATACCACCGAATAGTGTTCGTTACAAACCTTTACTCGCCCCACCACGCCCGTTGCCGATACCACGCCCATACCCGCCCTAAGGCCGTCGGCAGTGCCTTTATCAATGGTTATAAAATTATTAAACTGGTTTACGGTAAGTCTTACAACCTTGGCTTTTATGAACTTAAAGCGTGCTGCCACCACCGAGTCGGCTTTGTAAGCACCTATATTTTGAGCATTTTGTGAAGTAGAAAGCAATTGATGTAAACGGGCGTTTTCGGCGGCGAGGTCGTTGTTTACTTCTCTGAGATTAGAATATTCCTTAACGCTGTTTCTGAAGGCCGTACTTTTGGCAACATAGTAGTTGGAGGTATTGAAATAAACGGCACTTGGATAGTTATTAAATTTATAAACGCACCACAAAGCTAATGCCTCTAAAAGCACAAATAAGATGAAGGCCCGTTGCCTAGAAAAAAAATCTATTAATTGATACACTTAACCTGTATTACAAAAAATTAACTTGTTCGAGTGGGGAGTGGCTGGATTTGATACTTTTTTATGATAAGATTTGACAATTTTTTAGAAACTATAGTATATACACATATCTTTAAAGTACTTAAAATCAATTACTTAGAGACCTTTTAGGTTTCCCTCTCTTTTGGAGAGGGGGCAGGGGGTGAGGCTAAAAGAGCCATTTCTTGACTAAAATCTGCCTTTTTCGCCTCATCCCAACCCTTCTCCAAAGGAGAAGGGCTTTTAACCAATTCTGTATATACCCTAGTCTTTAAAAAAATTGTCAAATCTATTTAACTAATCAATACGGCTTTGTATCTGTCCAAATCTTTTAATACTGCCCCAGTGCCACGAACAACGGCCTTTAGGGGGTCTTCGGCAATGTGGATAGGCAGTTTGGTTTTTACGGCCAAGCGTTTGTCTAGGCCATGCAACAACGCACCGCCACCAGTAAGATGAATCCCGTTATGGTAAATATCAGCCGAAAGTTCGGGCGGAGATGTTTCGAGGGCTTTCATTACGGCTTCTTCAATTTTTGAGATTGATTTATCAAGGGCATAAGCAATTTCAGAATACGTAACTTTTATTTCTTTAGGAATCCCCGTCATTAAGTCTCTTCCACGAATTTCAAAATCTGCGGGAGGGTTTTCGAGTTCGGGTAATGCCGCTCCCACTTCTATTTTAATTTGTTCGGCCGAGCGTTCGCCAATCAAAAGGTTATGCTCTCTACGCATATAGTCCACGATGTCTCTCGTAAAAACATCTCCTGCAATCCTTACCGAAGCCTCACAAACAATGCCTGAAAGGGCAATCACGGCAATTTCGGTTGTTCCTCCTCCAATATCAACAATCATAGAACCATTTGGTTGTTCGATGTCTATACCGATACCAATGGCTGCGGCAATGGGTTCATGAACCATGTACACTTCTTTTGCTCCAGCGTGTTCGGCGGAGTCTTTTACGGCACGTTTTTCAACTTCTGTAATTCCCGACGGAATACAAATAACCATGCGATGGCTTGGGGTAAAAAACCTACTACCCGTATCAATCATTTTTATCATTCCTCTAATCATCAATTCGGCGGCTGTAAAGTCGGCAATTACACCATCTTTTAAGGGGCGAATGGTCTTGATGTTTTCGTTGGTTTTTTCGTGCATTTGCATAGCTTTGTGGCCTATGGCACGCACCTTGCCCGTAATTTTGTCGAGGGCTATGATGGAAGGCTCGTTTACAACAACGATGTCTTTATGAATAATGAGCGTATTGGCTGTGCCGAGGTCTATGGCAATGTCGCTGGTTAAGAAACTAAATAATCCCATGGGAACTGATGTTATGAATGGTGGGTGTAATCTGCTATTGGTTTAAGCCCGTAAAAATAGGCATAAGTAAGCACAAAACCTTTTTTAAGTTATAAAAAAATCCTTTTGTTTGGGTTAAAGTGCTTAAATTTAATCTTTTATTAAAAGAGTAGCTTCTGTAATATCAACCCGATGTAAAATGCTCTTTTTCTTCATTTTATAATTATTTTGAATCAACCATGGCATTAGACCTTTCAGAAATTTTAGTAATTGGCGTATCATCTAGGGCATTGTTTGACCTTGAAAAAGAAAATGAAGTTTTTGATAACGAAGGCATTGAAGGCTATCGACGGTTTCAACTCGAAAACGAAAATACGCCCCTAAGCCCAGGAACGGCATTTTATTTGGTTCAGAGTTTACTGGAACTCAACAAACAAGCCAATAAAAATATTGTGGAGGTGATTGTAATGTCGAGAAATAGCCCCGAAACGGGCGTAAGGATTCTTAATTCGATCAAACAGCATAATCTTAATATCAGCAGAGTGGCACTTTCGGGAGGCGAACCGCTGTCTCCGTATATTGATGCTTTTGATATTGATTTGTTTTTGTCGAAAGACGATAAGGACGTTCAGGCCGTAATAGATGCCAAAACCTGTGCAGCGGCTAGTATTTATGCCCCACCAAAGGCTTTTAACCCCAAGGATAGCAGGGTAAAAATTGCCTTTGATGCTGATGCCGTTTTGTTTTCGGACGAATCAGAACATCGTTACAAAACGGAAGGCATGGCGGCTTTTCATCAGTACGAAGCCGACCACGAAAACGAGCCACTCAAAGAAGGCCCTTTTGCAAAATTGCTTATCAAACTTTCAAAAATTCAAGAATTTCTACCAACCAGAATAGAACTTTCGCCCTTACGATTGGCCATAGTAACGGCCAGAAACGCACCTTCTCACATGAGGGTTATCAAAACGTTAAGGCAATGGGGTGTTTATGTAGATGAGGCTTATTTTTTGGGAGGACTATCAAAAGACAAGGTTTTGCAGGCTTTTGGCGCCCATATTTTTTTTGACGACCAAGATGCCCACCTCGGACCTGCCAGCAAGATGGTACCATCGGGCAAAGTGCCTTATACTAGCGATTCTCCCCTGAATACTTTAGACTTTCCTATCAAAATTTGAGCTTTTTGAGCCTAAATTTCTTGTAAATTCTAGGTAATTAATCAAAGTAAAACAATAACTAAAAAGTCATAAATTTTTTATAAAATACTGAATATCAAATATTTGTATTCTTTGTGATTTGTTTTTTCTGAGTGCTGGACAATTATATAAAATATAGCATCACACAGAGATTTGTCTAAGAATATTGCTTTCGCAAAGGTGGTTGGTGAGCCACCAACCACGGAAAAGGTTTATTTTGTATTTGTACTTACTCTTTTATTTCCTCTTTATTGAGGATATTATAAACATTGGCTACCAAAAGTACAAAAAGTCCCGCCGAAACACTCAACAAAACGTTAAAGTATTTGGGGGCAGAGAGCGAAAGTCGGATAACAACTGTGGCCAGTGCAAACGAAGAATATCGGAACAAATGAATGTATAAATTACTGTATCGGAGCGAGATGATGAGAATAAGAATGTCTGTAAAAATGAGGGTGGTGTAATAGATATTAAAAATATTGTGATGTTGTTTGGTTTTGAAAAAATCTAAAATATCATAAGCACAGAGCGATATAAAAATAATTAAAAGCACGTTGGCCACTACTTTTTTTAACATAATAAAATACAATTGTTCTTGCAAACTATTCGTGATTCTTAGGTGCCGCTGGGCTTTGTAAAATAGGCTCACAATCAAAAAAATCAGGACTGCACCTAGGGCATCGGTCAGGAGGGGTAGGAGTTGATAGAGGGTTTCGATATTCCAAGTGGTTTCAAAAGGAAAATGCCCCATTTCTTTGAACGAATCTCGCAATAATATCAAAGAAACGATTTCAAATTGTTTGCCTACCGAATCCGCAACGGAATGGGTAAGAATAAACACTAAGCCCAGTAACTCGCTGATTAGTAATACACTAAAGGCAAGTTCGATGGCAAAAAAGCGACCTACCGACAAACCAATGATATGAAAATGAGAGAGCGAACTGACGACTAACCCAATAAAGAAAAACAAGATGATGATGTTGCTCGTGATTTTAGCGGCTTGCAGCGAATGCCATTTGCTTTCGGCATAATCATAAAAGCCAATCCAGTGTTTTATGTATTTGTACATTGAGTGATAATTTTAACAACTTAACGGCAATTATCAATCAAATGTTTAGGCATCTTTTTTTGACATTCTGACCAGTAGGCCACCATAGCGACTGACTCTATTTTGTCCACTCCGACCATGGAATAACGAAAGGTAAAACCAAGACCCAAATCAAAAAAAACAAGGCCATTCCCGATGGATACGGTTGATTGTTTTTGATGGCGGGCAAGGCAACCACCAAAAGCCAAGTGCCTTTGTAGATGAGTTGTACCAACAAAATAGGAGAAAACGAAAGAGGCCGCCAAAGCCCCAAAACCGAGAGAACGGCTATCGCTAACCATAAGCACCCAACCAGTCGAATGAGTTCGGTTGGTTGGTAGGCATTTTGGAAAACAGTTGTGGCTGCTTTTTTGGGGTCGAAAGTGGAGGTTATGCTTATCCAACCTGCTACGATGATATTGGCTAGGTAAACAATTTTTAGTGCTATCATTTTTATATCTTTAAAAAATTCGTCCTATACCAGTTTTTAATACAGGATAAATGGCATTGTTGTCTGCGTTTGTTGTTTGTCCTATTCCTAATCTACTATCCCATGTCCAAGCCTTAGATTTACCAAATCGATAAGCATATCCATATCCTGTATAAGGCAAAAAAGTGATTTGGTTATCTTTTCGTAAAAAGGTATTTTCAACAAAAGCCGTACCTACAAACAGATAACTGCCATTCATGGCTTGTTTGGTAAAATATTTTAGATTTACCCCGTGCGTGTTTACGAAGTTGGTCTCTAATTGTAATGTCAAGTTCTTAAACGTTTTTGTTTCTAAAGTGAGTAAAGGACTGAATGGTGGGAATATCAAAAAACTTAACCTTGCGTTAATCTTAGTCAGTTGATTTTCAGCGATTTGTGCTTGTAAAAACGTGAGTTTCAAAACAAGATATACCGTCAAAATAGTCCTCATTTTTGCTCTGCTATTGCTTTAAATTTGTTCATTACAT
>JAYWHL010000256.1:0-3444 GCA_043777715.1 Cytophagaceae bacterium
ACAGGACTTCAAATTTTTGAACAAAGATTTCAGGGCTATTGCCTCGCTAAAATAACTTGATTCTGTGTATATACCGTAGGTCAGGGGACAGGCCGAGGAGAAGTTATCGCTAATCAGATAGACATACAAGTTTTTTGGCTGATTTTCTATCTGATTTGTATTGATGACCATAGCATTAAACCATATTATTTCGGTGTTGAAGAAAATATTTTGGTTTAAATGTATAGACACATTTTCTACAAACTGGCCAGTTACCTTAGCTATTTGAAGGATTAGTACGACAATAATTACGAGTAGCGTTTTCATGGTAAAAGCATACAGAAATATGGAACAATAGGCTTGATTAATTTAAGATACGATGATGGGCTGCATTTTCAGAAATTATTTTACTTCTACTTTACAAGTTCCTAGCCCCAATGTCCCTTTAGCCGTGTTGCCTTGTAGGTTGATATTGATACTGCCTTTATTGTCTGATGCCCAAAACGATACGCTTGCCTTGCCGTTTATGTCTGTTTTTATGCTTGGATTCCAGTATAAGGTAGAGCGATAATCTGGCCGAGTAATGGCCTGTAGTATATCATATTTTGGGTGATAAAACGCTTTCGGGCTGGCATAACCTAATAGTTTTTGAAAGATGCGACCATAATCCTTACCTTGCGTAGCGTCTTCACTGGGGCCTGTTCTAGTAATAAAATTATAACCAACAGAGCTAAATCCTGCAGACAATCCGTAAATGCCCAAAGTAGCATCTTGCAATACATCAATCTCTTGAATGTCTCTCACGTTTAGGGATAAGATGTAACTAAAGCCCACTGGAACTCCATCAATTAAACAGAACGGACCTTTTCTGCTTTGACTATTATCTCCTGCCGAAACATAAATTTGTCCTAACCCAGGAACTCGCCCTAAAAGCAAATCAAATGGATTGGTTATTCCATTACACATTTCATTGGTAACCTTGACAGAGATTCTAACATTTTCTTTACCGTAAATCCTCCTTGGGTCAGTAGGTTGGACTTCATTTTTTTTGGCTTTTACATTCACTTGATTCAACAACTGATTCTGAAATCGTAGTTCTTTTTCAAAGGCGTACATCTCTTGGCTCATTCGTCTAAAATCCTGATAGTCAGCTTCGTTTATTTCAATAGGGTTAAAAGGTACTTGAATTATTTTGATTTGGGGTTTTGTCCAAGTGTCTAAGGAAATCGTGGCCGAGTGTATGCTTTTGCCTCGCACTGCCTGAATCACTACCTCGCTAGTGTCGGTAAAGTCCATGCCTTCAAACCTAAATTTGCCGCTTTCGTCGGCCAAGGCCATCATCATCGGGTTTTTAGCTTTTTTTACAAATAGCGTTACGTTCATTACTTTTTCGGTAGCCTTGCCGTTGGGGCGTAGGGCTTTGCCTGCGATAACTAGGCCGTTTTCGGGGCTATAGGCTAAATCTTTTTTCTGTGGCTTTACTACGTTTTTCCAATCAAATCTCCGCCAACCTTGGGTCATCATCAATATATCTAAGTGAGCATTACCCGATTCATTTTTTTATCAAAATAATAGGCAGGTTGTTCTATTTGGCCTTTCAATTCGCCCGTGTTGAGGTCTGAACTTAGGTATTGATACGACAAAATATTTTCGGTATTGGTTTCTTCTATTACCTGTTTGGCATCGGTAGCCGTGAGCGAAAAATCGCCCATTACGGGTTTGCCTTCGTGGTCGTTTACTTGCAAACTTAACTCTATTTTTTCACGATTTTGATAAATTTTCTTATTGCTTCCTATGCTGATATTCAAATGGTTAGCTTTGTTTTCATAAATTAATCGCTCGGCTAGAGGCTGGTTTTTGGCATCAAAAAGTGTGAGTTGCACCAAGCCGTTTTGTTCAATGCTGTTTCTTGGCACTAAAACCATCAGCCTTTTTGCTCCTATTTTTAGGGGCATACTCGCACAAACTCGTCCGTTTTGTTGGGCAATTAAGCCCATGTTTTCGGGAGCGTTACTCAGGTTTTGACTGATATACACCTTGATATTTTCTTTGTTGGATAAATTATCAACCGTCATCACATAGCCTTTGGCTTGGACTTGGGGCAAGGCCACGGCACTGATGTTTCCGTCTTGGTCTTTGACAAAAGCCTCGTATTTTTTGCCGTTTTCGGGCTTGAAGTTCAAATACCCCATGCCTAAGTGTATATTGCCAAAATGAGCCACGGTATCTCTGTTTTGTAAGATAAACCCTTCTGTATCAACGCCTTTACCTAGGGCGTTTGTAGCCTTAAAAGCCAAGCGATTGTCTAAATCTGCCACCAAATGCCCACCTTCTGGCATAAACTGAAAGTCGGCCACTTTGGCCAACGTGCGTAGTTTAGACTGGTCATAACTGGCCATTTTGTTATCGGTGTTGTATAAACGAAAGGCTTTTTCAAAGAAAAAATCGTCCGAAAAATTCCGCATCCAAGCCGTGTAGGCCCTAAGATGATACAGCCCAGCGGCGAGGGTATCTTTCAAAAACAAATCGCCTTGGGCATAGCCGTTTTCGGCTTTGAAAACTTTATGCACCACCGTTTCGCCCGAAATCTTATTCAGCACGTCCACGTATAGCACTTTACTAACCGAATCAGGCAGGTTGTTTTCGGCGTGAGTAAGGTAGGCCTTAAAATAAAGGGTATCATTTACCGAATAATAGGGCTTGTCGGTGTGGAGATACACCTTTTCTTGGGGGTATTGTTGGGTAAAATTCTCTAATTTTTGAGCGATATTTTCTATAAAATGAGGCTCAGTAACAAAAGCACAACAAACAAAAATAAAAATGAAGAGAGAAGCGGTTGAGATTTTCATACAATGCGGATTTAAGGTTTGAAGAACAAGAAGGTATAAACAAATGGCTTTCTGTTGGATTTGTTCAAAGCTAAATGATTTTTTGTTTTTATCTTAAAATAGTTGTACTATTTTAAGATAATTTAACAGTAGCCCCCTTTTTGAATTTTATTATTTGGAGGAAAAGAGAATATTAGTGGGTTGTAGATGCCAATTTACCGTGTTAAATTTGTAAAAAAATTAAAAATATGGAAACCTCTTTTGAAGAAATACGACAATTATTGCGAGACCTTGTAAAGTCTCAACAAGAAACCGATGCTAAGTTCAAAGAAACTGATGCTATGTTCAAAGAAACTGATGCTAAGTTCAAAGAAACTGATGCTATGTTTAAAGAAACTGATGCTAAGTTCAAAGAAACTGATGCTAAGTTCAAAGAAACTGAAGGTTTACTTAGTACTAAGTTCAAAGAAACCGATGCAAAGTTCAAAGAAACTGATGCTAAACTTGAAAAACTGATTGCAGAATCAACAAAAACAGAACGAAAAATAAAAGAACAAGGCAAGCAGATTGGCGGTATTGGCGAGCGATTTGGTTCTTTTACAGAGGGCTTGGCCTATCCTTCGCTCCGAAAAATATT